>JBFZEO010000345.1:0-4752 GCA_041306845.1 Spirochaetota bacterium | reverse complement strand
GTTTATAAGGAACGCTTGAGATTTCATTTTAAGATCGATACTGATTTAAAAGACAGGATGATTAACCACTCAATCCAGTTCAAGGAGAGTTTTTCCAGAATGGTCAACAATCTTTTTGATATGTCCTATCATCTTTTGGAAAAATACAGTTTTTCCATGGAAAATATTAAATTCCCAGGTGAACCTGAGCAATGTGACGACATGGAAGTTCTTCTTGATTTCAAGTACAAAAACATACTCTATAAAATGCAGGGAGATTTTAATCTGAGGAGCAAAGCCGCAGTTGTCAGACATATGGTGAGACGGTATTTTGATCTGTACTCTAAACACAAGACAGAGGTTTTATTGAGGTTTTTTATTTGTTCATTCAATTCATGGGAGAAAACGAAGACTAAGAAAAAAGTTTGGCTAAAAAATCCTCCACATATCTGGGGTAAAGAATCAAATTATCTGTCAAAAACCTACACTGACTGTTTATTAATAGAAAAAATCCAGCTCAAACCTCCTATCTAACAATTTTCACACATTTTAAATTCGCATCAACTCAAAAGTCATCATCACTAATTACCCGACTTAATTTGAATTCCAGCCAAATTCATGGCTCATAATTTGAATTTAAAATTATATCTTTTTTATACTCATTATGTTGACAAAATTTAGTTTTTTTTACTAATATTGAATTATAAATTCAAAAGAGGCCGTTAAAATAATGCTCCAATATTTTATCAAAAGACTCATTCTGATTATCCCTACTTTTATCGGTATAACTGTAATGGTTTTTGTTATCACAAGATTTGTTCCGGGCGGCCCTATAGAACGAATGATGAGCGATCAAAACAAAATGCAGTCTTCCGAAAGTTCACGTGACAACAGAATGCAGAGCCAACCCCTTTCTGAAACCCAGCTAAATGAACTAAAAGCATACTACGGATTCGATAAACCGGTTATAATCGGTTATTTTGAATGGTTTACAAAAATGATAACCGGTGATCTCGGCCGATCATCCCGCTATCAGGACCCGGTTATATGGATGATAGCGGAAAAACTTCCGATTTCCATCTATTTCGGACTACTGACACTCGTTATAATCTACGGAGTCTGCATTCCACTCGGGATAATCAAGGCAATCAAACACAAAACAGCTATAGACAACATAAGCTCAATTATAATTTTTATCGGATACGCCATCCCAGGCTGGGTTATCGGGATATTGCTGCTGCTTTTCTTCTCTGTAAGAATGGAAATCTTCCCTCTCGGCGGATTTACAAGCGATTATTTCGACATGCTATCCCTCCCGGAAAAAGCAGCCGATCTTTTCATGCATACAGTATTACCTCTATCCACATATGTGGGTGGCTCCTTCGCTGTAATGACAATGCTCATGAAAAACTCACTAATGGACAATCTCTCCGCCGACTACGTGAGAACAGCCATGGCAAAAGGCCTCTCATTCAAAAAAGCAATCTTCCGCCACGCCATGAGAAACAGCCTTGTTCCCATCGCAACAAGTTTCGGAAACAACATATCTGTAATCCTCACCGGTTCATTCCTCATAGAAACGGTATTTAACATAAACGGGATCGGGCTACTCGGATACGAGTCGCTGGTCAGCCGGGATTATCCGGTCGTCATGGGCATACTGACTATCTCATCGCTTTTATTTTTGATAGGAAACATCCTGTCCGATATATGTGTAGCACTTGTCGATCCGAGAGTCCGGTTTAAATAAATTTTGTGGAGAATGTAAAAGTTGTTCAAATTAAGTCCAATTGTTAAGACACAGATAAAAAGATTCATATCCATCAAAAGAGGATTCATCTCCCTTATCATCTTCACGGTGATTGTACTATTCTCATTTTGCGCAGAAATCTTCATAAACAGCAAAGCACTTATCGTCAGTTATAAAGACAAAATATACATTCCCATACTAACAGGCAACATACCGGGAACAACCTTCGACCTCGGCTACAACTACGAAACAAACTACAAAGAACTCAAACTTAAAATCGCCGCTGAAAAAACAGGCTGGATTATAATGCCGATTGTACCTTACAACCCGTATGAGAACGACCTGATAATCGGTATGCCGCCGCCGAATCCGCCGTCAATAGCAAGAATGCACATTCTTGGGACAGACAGGTCGGGGCGCGACGTACTGGCAAGACTCGTCTACGGATTCAGAACATCGTTTATATTCTCACTAATACTCGTAATCTTTGAATACGCCGTCGGAGTGACGCTCGGCTGCCTCATGGGCTACATCGGCGGCAAGTTCGACCTCATCATGCAGCGGCTGATCGAGATATGGACAAACATCCCATTCCTCTACGTCGTCATGATAGTCTCCTCGATAATCACTCCGACTCTCATAACACTGATAATGATCCTTGTATTTTTCAGCTGGACTTCTATCACATGGATAATGAGAACACTCACTTACAAGGAAAAAGCCCGTGATTACGTAGCCGCATCGATATCGATGGGCGGCAGAACGCTCCACATAATATTCAGACACATTATCCCGAACTCGATGTCGGTGATAATCACTTTCATACCATTCTCATTCGCCGGCGGAATAATATCCCTCGTGTCGCTCGACTACCTCGGCTTCGGACTAAGACCACCCGAACCAAGCTGGGGCGAACTCCTCAACCAGGGCTGGCGCAATCTGAGCGATTACTGGATCGGTTTATCTGTAATAACCGGGATCGTCGTAACCCTCACGCTTATCACATTCATCGGAGAGGCTGTGCGGGAAGCGTACGATCCCAAGAAATATACTATCTATGAATAACGGAGGCATTTATGATTAAAAATATCGGAGGATTTCTACTGACAGGCGCACTGTTTCTCACCCTCTCTTGCGGCGGAATGGGGAAAAGCGCCCTCGTACCGCAGATCCCGGAGAGCGACATCTACACCGAACCGTTCACAACAGAGAAACTGCCTGCGGATATAGAGTGGCTTACAAACGACTCCGATCCGGTTTTTGCATCACCGGAAGCCGTCAAGGGAGGACACGTCAATTCATATTTATCGGAATTTCCGCCGACGTTCAGGATAGTCGGACCGGACTCAAACCACTCGTTCCGAGACGTTATCCTCAACAATAATCTGACGCTGATTGACATTCACCCGAACACCGGCAACATAATACCGGAGCTCGCAACGCACTGGGCTTTTGACAAAGACGGCAGAACGATGTACTTCAAGCTCAATCCGGCAGCGCGATGGTCTGACGGACGACCCGTAACGGCAATGGATTTTGTTTATAATAAAATATTTATGAGATCAAAGTTTATAGTTGCACCATATTACAACGATTATTTCACAAATATTATAGAAGATATCATCGCCTATGATGATTATACCATCGCAATAAAAACAAAAAACACCGATCCGGATCTCTATCTCGCCATAAACATAAGTCCGCTGCCGAGACACTTTTACGGCAAACTCGACAAAGATTATCCGGTAAAATACAACTGGCTGATTCAGCCTGGAACCGGTGCTTATACAGTAACCGGCTTTGTTAAAGGAAAATCTGTTGATGTCCGCAGAGTTAAAGACTGGTGGGCAGCTGATCTCAAGTACTTCAAGAACAGATTTAATGTAGATTCCTTCAGGTTTAATGTAATTCTCGATCCGAACATGATATTTGACTACCTCATCAAAGGTAAGATAGACGCATTTGAGATAACAAATCCGATATTTTACAGAGACAAATCAAATGTTAAGGAATTTAACAACGGATACATAAATAAAATATGGTTCTTTAACGATATGCCGAGAAGTCCCGCAGGACTTTTCCTGAACAATGATGATCCGCTTTTTAAGGATCGTGACCTGAGAGTCGCATTCTCACACGCTGTAAACATCGATAAAGTCATAGAAACTGTTATCCGCGGCGAATACTACAGGCTCGATCACGAGTTTGTCGGATACGGTGAGTATTCAAATGAAAATATAAAGGCAAGAAAATTTAACATAACAGAGGTCGAAAAGATAATGACCGGGAAAAGCTGGGTTCGGGGGAATGACGGCATCTGGGGAAAGGGTACCGAGAGATTCACCGTTCAACTTACCTATTCTTCAGACCTCCAGACCGAACGGCTTGTAGTTCTCAAAGAGGAAGCTAAAAAGGCCGGTGTTGAAATCAATCTCGATCTGATAGACAGTTCGGCGGGGTACAAAAAAGGCAAGGAAAAGAAATTTCAGGCGATTATGTGGGCATGGTCTACAAACTCGCGGCCGGAGTACTGGCATGAGCACCATTCTGAGAACGCTCACAAAGCACAGACAAACAACCTTGCAAACATGGACAACAAACAGCTCGACAAACTCATAGATAAATACAGATTCTCTCCGTCAAAGGAAGAAAGAGTGGTTCTCTCAAAAAAGATCCAGGAGATAATCCACGATGAGGCGTCATTTGTCCCATTCTATATGATCCCTTACGCAAGGTTCGCCGGCTGGAGATGGCTCCGTCTGCCGGAAACTCCAGCGGTTAAAGTATCCGACAACTGTTTTGAACCGTTTAGTCCGCAATACGGCGGGCTGTTCTGGATCGATGAGGCAATGTACAAAGAGACAAAAGAGGCGATGAAATCGGGGAAAACATTCGAGCCGGTTGAGATAATCGATAAAACGTACATGCCTGCCGGCATCAGGGACAAAAATTAGGATGGATACAAATATCCTTTTAAGTATAAACAACTTGGCAGCCTCCTTCACAACTGAGCGAGGCGAATT
>JBFZEO010000344.1:0-2589 GCA_041306845.1 Spirochaetota bacterium | reverse complement strand
TTAACTACGAAATATAGTATCGGTTTTGCCAATCGGAGTTTCACAAGAGTCTTAAGCAGGATGATTTTGCTTTTCTTTCGATAGTTATCATAAAAATCCTGATCGACACTTTTTAGTCCGTTGAGAAATAATGTAAAATTTTTTGCGCTAATCAAAGTGGCAAGTATTACGTTGCGGTCTGTGTAGCTGTCGAGCCGTTTTGATTTGACAGATTCTATCTCTTCTCTTGCGAATATGCCGGAGTTTTCCGCAAATCTGATAGGCGATAAGATAGCCTCATAGTTTTTGATGCAGTTTTCTATATTTATGCCGCCGGATTCGTTCTTGCCATGTTTTCTCCATGCGCCGATAACTCTATTTATTTTTGCTGTCTTTTTGTTTAATATAAATCTGTAGATAGATTCCATATCGGCGCCGATTATATTTTTGGAGTAGAAATTTTCTTTTAGAGCCTTTTCTCTGTTGTAGAGAATGGTAAGATGGGTCAAATGGATATTTATATCTGTAAAGATTTTATTCCCGCCAATTATCTCAACTGTGTTATCGTTTTTTCCTTCAGGGATATATTCTCCTGTAGACTCATAAAACTGATACTGATTAGCAAAAACCATATCGATATCAGGATTGTTGTTTATTATCTTAACTGCATCTTTAATATAATCTTTGTCGGTGAAAAAATCATCCCCATCGAGATTTATCACATAGCTGCCGGTTGACAGGTCATAGAGGAGATGTCTGTAATTAGCTACGCGACCGATATTCTGCTGGTTGCGGCTATAGACGATATTTGGGATGTTGCTGTAATTGTCCATGATTAGTTTACCGGTACCGTCGGTTGAACAGTCATCGCTTATAATTATCTCGAGGTTGCCATAAGTTTGACTTAAAGCGGAGTCTATTGCCTGACGGATATAATCTATCTGGTTATATGCCGGGATCATAATAGTGACTTTGGGGTCTATCATAAATCTTAAATCCTTTAATTATGTGTTTTGCAAAACAGTGGCATTATAACACAAAAATAAAAACATTCCCTAACAAAATGGTGTTATAATCGGTAAATCCTGCCTTAAATTGCTTATCTCTTTTCCATATAGTCAATTAGTGTTTTCAGATCGCTGCGATTCTTTAACAGCGAGATAAACTCTTTATCTGCGCAGAATTTAGCAATCTTTGATAGTGTTTCAAGATGATTGCGTGAGGATGAACTGATAGCGATGATAAGAGTATGCACATTCTCACCGTCAGGCGAATTAAAATTGACATCGTTGTCAAGATAACCGATGCAGATAAACTCGTCGCTGATTGTTTTGTGTGTCAACGGGTTGCGCGGATGGGGAATGGCGATCCCAGAACCGATACCGGTACTCATCATCTCCTCACGTTCTATGAGTGCTCTTTTTAGGAGCCCTGAGTTTATGTTTTGCGGCAGAACCATTTTATCGACAAAATCAGATATAACATCGAGAGGATTGTTCCCTTTTATGTCGCGGATTATCCCTCCCTGATTGATTTTTTCTATTATAGATTTCTCTTTTAGTCCGAGTATCTCCTTCGCTCTGTTTAATGCGGAATGTATATTCGGGCATAAATTCAGGATTCCTATCCTGTCTGTTAATCCGATTCTTTTCAGGGCAGTCATGGGCTGTTCGTTGACTCCGGATAATATGAGGTGCGTCCCGTGTTTCTTGGAATTATTGAATATATCCTCGATGAGTTTTATTCCGCTTGAGTCTATCGCGGGAACATGCCTCATTCTTAAAATGCGTACAATTGGCGGCTTCTCCAGCTGGAGCATGGTCTCTTTAAACTTTTCGGCAACACCGAAGAAGAATGGTCCGTTTATCTCATATATTTCAACACCTTTTGGGATCTCAAGAGAGTTTATGGAGAGCGGATCGTTTATCTCCTTTGCTTCGATAAATTCATCTTTTATGACACTGATAGTTGAAACTGCGTTCATTCTCTTGATGAAAAGGAGCAGCGCTATGATGAGTCCCATCGGTATCGCTATGGTCAGATCTACGAGGACTGTCAGTAAGAAGGTTGTCAGGAGAATGGCTATATCGCTTTTGGGCATTCGTAGTATCGCCTTGAAAGATCTCCATTCACTCATGTTATATGAAACTATGATGAGTATCCCGGAGAGGGCGGCAAGCGGGATGAGGGCAGCCAGTTTACCGAGAAATAAAACAACGAGCAGGATGACAACCGTGTGGATAATAGCCGAAACGGGAGTCTTGCCGCCGTTTTTTATATTTGTAGCTGTTCGGGCTATGGCGCCGGTCGCCGGGATACATCCGAATATGCCGGAAACAACGTTCCCGCATCCCTGAGCTATCAGCTCAGTGTTTGAATTGTGTTTTTTTCCTGTCATACCGTCGGCAACTACTGCTGAGAGGAGGGATTCTATTCCTCCGAGAAGCGCTATCGTGAATGCCGGAAAGAGAAGTTCTTTGATCGTGTCGTAGTCGAGTGTCGGGATAACAGGAGTCGGGAACGAGGCTTTTATCTCGCCGAATCTGGTGCCGATAGTTTCGACAGGGATTTTGAAATATGTTACTGCGGCGGTTGCTGCCAGCAGTGCGA
>JBFZEO010000343.1:0-5444 GCA_041306845.1 Spirochaetota bacterium | reverse complement strand
AAGGTCAGCTAACTAACAGTCATACGAAGAGATAACCGAAGCTATGCCGCAAGCGGAGCGAAAGGTATAAGAGGTTATCGATTGAGTAAGACTGTTCCGGCGGTGAAATATATGGTAGGGGGTGCAGGGGGAATTATCGCCCTGCATTTTTAAGTATGTAATTTAAGGTATTCACAGTTGATTAACATGAGATCCGTCGTTGACTCTCAGAGCTCCGATACTGAAAACCCATCCCCCATTCCCAATTTTACCTATATATTGCCGGCGCGGCCAGCCTTCTCCCCAAATAAGTTTTACCACTCCATATGGACTTGCTCTGTCTTTTCTATTCAAATTTTACCACATGTCAGCACTGCGCGGCAAGAAAGTTATGTAAAACTCCCTCTTTCCGCAGGAAAAAAGTGTGTTTGGTAGCTTTTGTTAAGGCAGCCGGCAATATACTGAGTTAGGACGCATGGCGAGCAGCAACTGAAAGTTGCGACCAGCCCATAAGAGCTGCGCTCTTATAAAAAAACTATTTTATTTCTACTGCCATTTTTAATTTAATCTGATATAATGTGTAAATATTTAATCAAAAATACAACCTCCGGTAATTAATATAGTTAACGGAGGAAAATAATGGATCAATTAGTTGTTGAAGAAAGGGTAATTATGGATAACAAAAACACAGATATGTTGGAAAAACTAAAGGCTCTTGAGGCTTCTGTACTTCAGATTGAGAAGGAGTTCGGTAAGGGCGCTATCATGAAGCTTGGGTCAAAGAAACTGGTGAATATTGACGTTATACCGAGCGGAGCTTTGCTCCTTGATGCGGCTCTCGGGATAGGCGGTTATCCGCGCGGGAGGATTATTGAGATATATGGACCAGAGTCATCGGGCAAGACGACTCTCACACTTCATGCTATAGCAGAGGCGCAGAAGAGGAATGGGATTGCCGCTTTTGTTGATGCAGAGCACGCCCTCGATCCGGCTTATGCCAAGGCGCTTGGAGTTAACATCGGAGAGTTGTGGATAAGTCAGCCTGATACCGGGGAACAGGCGCTTGAGATAGTGGAAAATCTTGTGAGAAGTAATGCTGTTGATATAGTTGTCGTAGACTCCGTTGCCGCTCTGACGCCTAAGGCAGAGATTGAGGGTGATATGGGGGACAGTCACATGGGGCTGCAGGCGAGGTTGATGAGTCAGGCACTGCGTAAACTGACCGCTGTTGTTTCTAAGTCAAAGTGTTGTGTCATTTTTATAAATCAGCTCAGGATGAAAATAGGTGTTATGTTTGGTTCACCGGAGACCACTACCGGCGGGAATGCGCTCAAGTTCTACGCATCGATGAGAGTTGATGTGCGTAAGATAGAGACTATAACTTCCGGCACAGATGCGGTTGGTAATAAAGTTAGGGTAAAGATAGTTAAGAATAAACTCGCTCCTCCGTTCAGAGAGGCGGAGCTTGAGATAAGTTATGGTAAGGGAATTTCGAGAGAGGGATCGATACTTGATGCTGCTATTAAGTATAACTTAATCCAGAAGTCTGGTTCGTGGTACGCTTATCAGGATAAAAAGATCGGGCAGGGGCGTGATAATGTACGTGATTTTCTTGTTCAGAATAAGGATATCTGTCAGTCGATTGAAGATAAGATAAGAAGTGTTCTTCTCCCTAAAGATGAAGATAAGACTCCGCCTGATCCCAAGAAAAAGACGGATGATAGTCAAAAAGAACTTGATCTGTAGAATGGATATTGTGTTTTATCGGGAAATATAATGGGTTATTTATATTTGTCCCTCGGTTCCAATATTGAACCGGGGGTTTTCTATCTTAAAGAGGCGTTCAGATGTTTGTCGTCTGTTTTTAAACCGGTTAAGGTGAGCTCCCTTTATGAAACGTCACCGATGGATGATCTTGATCAGAGTAACTTTATCAATGCGGTGTGCTGTTTTGAGATACCGTCCGTAGATCCATTCTCCATAATGAAGACTACGAAAGAGATAGAGACGAAGCTTGGAAGGGTAAAAGATCCGCTCCGACCAAAGGGGCCGCGGGTGATAGATATCGATATAATACTTGCCGGAGATGTTGTGATCGATACGCCGGAGCTCACTATTCCGCATAAGTCGATGCTTGAGAGGAATTTTGTCCTCGTACCGCTTACTGAGATTATGGATGAGAATGAGCATGATTTTGTAAGATATGTCGAGTGTATAAAAAAGAATAGAGATCAGATTGTTAACAAAGTTGGAGTGTTTGAAGTATGATAGAGCAGTCTTCCGAAAATGAAAATCTTCTTTTTGATCAGGGGGAGAATGGTGATTCTACCTCGAAATATAAAGTAAAAGTTGGAGATTTTGAGGGACCTCTCGATCTTTTACTCTATCTCATAAGGAATTCTGAGATAAATATTTATGATATCCAGATAGCGGAGATTACAAGGCAGTATCTTGAGTATCTTTCGCTGCTTATCGATATGGATCTTGATAATATTTCGGAGTTTATCGAGATGGCTGCGACTCTGATCTACATTAAGTCGAGGACGCTTCTTCCGGTTGATATGGATTTTGACGGAGACGAAGAGGAGGATCTTAAGGGGGATCTTATTGCAAAACTCCTTGAGTACCAAAAATATAAGATAGCATCGGGAGTTCTTGAAGAGCGGACGGATGAAGTTGATATTCTCTATAAGAAAAATAATGAACCTCTCCTTTTCGATACCTCCGAGGATGAAGATGTAAACTGGAAACCGCTTTCCATTATCGATCTTGTCGGTGCTTTTGCCGGTGTGTTGAACAACAAGACTGATAAGTCAAGTGATTATGAGATAGAGAAAATGGAGTATTCTGTCGAGGATAAGATATTTTATCTCAAGGCAATTCTTGACGAAAACGAAAATTTCAATTATTTTGATGTTGTCAACAGTTCAATGTCTAAGACCGAACTTATCTGCACTTTTCTGGCGATCCTTGAACTTGTCAAACAGGGATTTATAATGATAAGACAGCACAAGATTTTCGGTGATATACAGATTGTACATAAGAAAGAGAAGGTTGTTGAGCAAATTGATAAGGAATCTATTGATTATAAGTGAGATGATCCGATTAAAAACATAAATATGAGGATGCGGGAGTGATTGTGGATAAGTACTATGGATTGATAGAGGCTGTTCTTTTTTATGAGAATGAGGTTGTGTCGGTAGATAAACTGACTAAACTTACCGGACTTGACAGTGCTAAAGTAGAAGAGATACTGATGGCTATCAAAAATTCTTATGATGAGAATGATGTGCATGGTATAACATTGGCGGAGATCGCCGGAGGATATGTTTTTCAGATAAAAAAGGATATTTCTCTTGATTTTAAGCAGATTTATAATGTACGAGAACGGGGGAAACTCTCCAGATCGGCTATGACTGTGCTTTCTATAATTGCCTATAAACAGCCGATAACGAAGTCTGAGATTGAGGATATAAGGGGAGTTGCCTGCGATAATTCGATAAGAATCCTCCTTGAAAAAAATCTTATCTCCATTTGCGGACGTAAGGACGCTCTCGGAAGACCGCTGCTCTATGGAACAACCGATGATTTTCTTAAATCTTTTAATCTTAAAAGTCTTGCGGATCTGCCGACAATCAACGAGTTAAAAAGCGATGAATTCAATGGATAATAACAATAAATTTGAAGGCGAGATGAGGCTTCAGCGGTTTCTGTCCTCTGCCGGGATTGCTTCGCGGCGTAAGTCAGAGGAGTATATTCTCGAAGGGCGCGTGAAAGTTAATGGGGTTGTTGCGGACAGACTCGGTACAAGGGTTTCAGCCGGCGATGTTGTTGAGTTTGACGGCAGGAGAATGGAGATTTCTGTAAAAAAATATTACCTTGTCAATAAACCGGTAGATGTGATCTGTGCGCGAACCGATGATCGGGGGCGTAAGACCCTTTTTGATATATTGGAAGATAAGGATCCGTCTCTTTTTAATGTAGGACGTCTCGATTATAATTCGTGCGGTCTTATCATAGTGACTAATGACGGTGAGTTTGCGAATAATACCATTCACCCGAGCTCAGGAATAAAAAAAGGTTACCTTGTGGAGTCTGATAAGAGTATAGATCAGAACCTGGTCAGGAGTTTTGTGAATGGCGTTGTTGTTGAAGGAATTAAATATAAAGCTTGCTGTATAAAGCAGGTGTCGGACAAATCGGTAATTATCGAGTTGACTGAGGGGAAAAAACGGGAGATAAGGGTTGTTTTTGGCAGTTTTAACCAGGGGATAGAGGTTTTGAGGAGAATTTATATCGGAGGTATCCGTCTTGAGGATTATGATATAAAAGAGGGGGCGAGTGTTAGTTTGACTCTCGATGAGATTAAGGGGGCTTTACATGGCAGATAAGATACTCGTTATTGCGGTGGATGGACCGGCCGGTGCGGGGAAAAGTACCATTTCAAAAATATTGGCAAAAAAACTTAATATTGAGTATGTTGATTCGGGTGCTATATACAGGACAATTACTAAAAAAATACTTGACAGCAAGGTAAAAATAGATGATTATACACGGGTAAAAGATGTTCTGTCCGGAGCTCTGATATCTATTTTGGATAATAGAGTTTTAATTAATGGTACCGATTATACTGATTCAATACGAAATAAAGAAGTGACGGATTCCGTGTCTGTTATCTCAAAAAATCCTTTCATTCGTCAGAAAGTTAAGGAATTTTTGTTTGGCTACTCCGCAGGCAAGTCCATAATTATGGATGGGCGGGATATCGGAACTGAGGTTCTTCCTCATGCAACTCATAAATTTTATATTGATGCATCTATCGAGATTAGGGCGGAGCGGAGGATGCTTGAGGGGAATTATAACGGAACCCTCGATGATATAAAGTCATCCATTGACAAAAGGGATAGAGACGATAAGAACCGTGAAGTAGGCGCCTTGAAGGTTGCTCCGGATGCTCTTGTTGTTGATACTTCGAATTTGACTATTGATGAAGTAGTTCAAAATATATTAAATTGTATTAAATAATTATTGGAGTTTTATATGGCGGCAGAAAGAAATGTAAGTAACGAAGAGGTAGATTTTGCTCAGAATTTTGCAGACACTCTCAAAAATGTTGAGGAAAATACTATTATTCAGGCAACCGTAGATTCGGTTGACGGGGATACTGTATATCTTGACATTGGTTTTAAATCTGAGGCAAAGGTGCCTGTTACTGAGTTCGATAAAACTCCGGTTAAGGGCGATGTTGTTGAAGTTTATCTCGTGAGAGTTGAGGGACGTGATGACGGTGAGCCTGTTGTTTCTATGGCTAAGGCAAAACAGTATAAAGAACGTTTTGACTTGAGAGATCTTATCAGGGATAATGTGCTTGTTGATGGTGTTGTTACTGAAATTAAGAAGTTTGCTGTTCAGGTTAAATATAAGAATTTGTTCGGGTTAATTCCATTCGGAAAATTTGATATCAA
>JBFZEO010000342.1:0-3268 GCA_041306845.1 Spirochaetota bacterium | reverse complement strand
TTGATATTACTGATCCTCAGAACATTCCTGCTGTTGATAATGACAAAGATTTTTTACCTCTTGATGCATTTTATATTAGTGCTTATGATGAGCTTTATGGTGGAAGAGATGTCGGTAATGTCGGTACTGCTATCGCCGGAACCACAGATGCACTCTACATTTCCGGTGATAAAGATATCCCCCTGAGGGTGGTTTTGCTGGATAATGGGGAATTCCATTCATCTAACAATGTTGACTCAAATGGAGATCGTTTAATAATAAAACTTGATAACAGTGACAGAGAAACTTCAATACCGGGAAGTATAACTGCATATCAAAGCGGATCAACTTCGCATATATATATAATTTCCAGGGATCAGGATGATTACGGGATACATAAATATATTTGCACCATAGATAAAGCAAATCCATTCTTGCCAACTAATATGCCAAAGTATGTTGCTAATATAGCTGATGATGACTTTACTTTTAATCTGAAGATTATAGATAGCGATCTTTTTGCCTCTTTTTATAAAAAAACAGAATCTTATGATTGTGTCAGTTCTGCAAAGAAAACTTCGGCTCAGGTTGATGAAAACAGTCTTGTCGCAGCTTCTGTTCCATACAAAGTAGGAGCGGAAGTTAGAACAGCCAACGCATATTGTTACAAAATCGAAAAAAATATATATGCTACCACAAAGTATACTCATAAGCTTATGTATAGTGGTATTAAGGTGTTTAAGGGTAGTTCTAAAGTTAAAAATTTGTATGTTGACGAGATTATTACCGACATGGCTGTTGTTGGGATATCTGGAAAATATTATTCATTCTCGGTTTGTACCGGAAGCGGATCGATTGTTGTAAATGATATCAATTAGAGTTAAAAAGACTTTTTTTAGACTTGTTTGTTTCTTGATCTCCAGTGCTGTTTTCTGCGAACGGATTGTTATTGATTCGGGATCAGGCGGAAGTCTTATAGAACTGCATAAATATGGAACTGGCCGTAATATAGTTCTTTTTATAGGGGATATGTTTGGCGGAGGAAGCGATACCGTTTTTTCTATTGAGAATGATATTAATTCCGGTAAAGTAAAAATTCCGCCCGACCACTCTTTGTGGGTTATCCCGTCTCTAAATCCTGACGGCAGCAATGGTATCAATCGGAACGGTGTGTTTGTATCAAGAAATTTCGCATCAGGAAATTTTAAAGAAACAGATTACAATGTTTCCAAAAGAATATTTTGCGGAAAGATCCCTTTTTCTGAGAATGAGTCTTTAGCTCTCAAGAAACTCATGGAAGGGGAGAGGTCGTTTAATAGCTTCATTGTGTTTATCAATTCTAAATTTTATGCCTCTCCTGTTATCTCTGATTATAAGTGGTATAATGAAAAGATTGCTGATCTGTTTAAGGGGTTTACAGGTAAAGAAGTTAAAGTTTCATTCAATAACAACTCAACAGCTCAAGGATGGCTTTCCGGGACTTATGGAATCGGTTCGGTGATTTTTGATTTTAAATCTGTTGATATGACTTCTCTTTTGAATGGATTTTTGTCTGTTGATATTCATAATGTCGTTTATAAAAATCCTCATGAAACGAATATAGTAAAACTTTTTGATAGAACTTTCACTGCACCTAAGATGCAGCAAATCGATCCGTCTGAAAAGATCAGGGTTATTGGTGTACTTGAGAAAATGTCGCTTAATAATGAGCTGTACATTCTTGTAAATAAGAAAAATTACCTCGACGATAATTATGAAGCTGCTGATATAGTTCCTGTTGCCGATATTTTTAAGACAGCTAAACCTGGCAGCAGTTTAAGAAAGGTGCTTTTATCTGATTTGCAGGATATGTTTGAGGATAGTGTTTCTGCCGGGGTAAGATTGTCAATTATATCTTCTTACAGATCCTTTAATGTTCAAAAGGCAGTTTTTAATGGTTGGGTCAGCAGGCTTGGGCAGGATGAGGCAGTTAGGGTTTCAGCGAGGCCTGGATCTTCACAACATCAGCTTGGGACAGCCATAGATTTCAACATGCTCGAGGAAAAGTTTGACGTTACAAAAGAGGGGATTTGGCTTTTTCAGAACAGTTGTAGATATGGATTCGTTTTATCATTCCCAAAGAACATGGAAGCGTACACCGGCTACAGATATGAGCCATGGCACTATAGATATGTTGGCAGAGAAATTGCAGGTATAATACATGAATATTTTGATAATAACCTTGAATATTTCCTGAATTGGTATTGGTTTACGGGGAATAAATGATTGATATAAATAGAATAACTAATGAGTATGACAGACTTAAACGGGAAGGTCGGGGGAATAGACTTTTACCCCTTGATAAGATATTGAAGATTGAGCAATCGAAGGATGATCTTATTGATATTTACCTTTCAAAAATTAAGGGGATTACGAAAGATTTTAAAGTTGTTTATGATGATAAAGAGATGACGCTCTCCTCTCAGGAGAAATTTTGCAGTAATAGATTTGGAACACTTAATTTTACTGATAAAGCTATCGAGAATGGTAAGATTAAAATGGTTTATGCTTACAATTTTTGTTTGATAACTATTGAGTGCTCAAGTTATGTTACTTATAAAGTAAATGTTTTCTGGGATCTCTGATTATCCTGAATCTCCTATAAGTATCTGCTGAACATTCTGAGTAATCTGAAAAATAATGTTTTTCTATTCAATTTTTAAAATATTTTAATAAAATCACTTTTTATTTATCTGAAATTAAAGTTTATGAAATTATCATTCACAAAAAAAATATTATTTAAATTTTATTGTTTATTTGATTTGACAAGAATTTATAATTTATAATATAATAAAAGTGTCTAAAAGTGGTGAAAGGTGCATTAATGGAATGGAATTTCTGCGGTGAATATTATAATACTCTCGATGAAAAAGGACGTATCGCATTCCCGTCAAAATTAAAAGGCTCTTTGACCAGTGATGAAATTTGGGTAACCAAAGGACTTGGCGGTGAGAAAACGCTTGTAATCTATTCTGTTGAGGAATGGGAGGCTACTCTTGCGGAGCTGGAGAGTAAATTGAGTATCTATAATCCTGACACTCGTAAGTTTTACAGGATGTTTGTTGCTCCGGCCCAAAAAGTTGTTATCGATAAAGCCGGGAGGATTGCGCTGCCTCAGAGTCTGCGGGATTATGCATGTTTGACTAAGGATTGCGTTTTTCTTGGGATGAATAAGATGATTGAATTGTGGGACACAAAGATTTTTGATGAATATAACAGCTCATCTCAGGTGAATATGGATATATTTGAA
>JBFZEO010000341.1:0-2764 GCA_041306845.1 Spirochaetota bacterium | reverse complement strand
ATGATATTAGCAACCGGAATAATATAACTGCTGCCGGCAATCCCCACCACCATTCCGTCGATTATCGCTGTACTCAACGGGAAAACCAGATTAAACTCGGTAAACTTATCTTTTTCTGTTTTAATGTTTATTCTTCCTCGTGATTTGCTTATAACCGACCTCACTATATCCATCCCCACCCCGCGTCCGGAAACCAGATCTACCTTTTCCGCAGTAGAAAACCCCTGCATAAATATCATGTTGTATATCTGATTATCATTCATTGCCTTTGCGTCTGCCATAGTTACAAGATTCATTTCAACGGCTTTATTGATAATTTTTTCCTTATTTAATCCGCCGCCGTCATCTGTTATGGAGATAACGATGCTGTTCCCTCGCCTATCGGCAGACAAGATTATGTGTCCCTCCGCCGTCTTTCCCTTCCTGAGTCTCTCGTCGGCAGACTCTATCCCGTGGTGAATGGAGTTACGGATCATATGGAGCATCGGCTCCTCAAGATTTTCGATAAGATTGCGGTCTATCTCAAGCTCCTCACCCATCGTATTGAGAACAATCTCTTTATCAAGTTTTTTAGAAACATCTCTTACTATCCTTTTCATATTGGTAAAAAGGGTTTTAACTTTTTCTGTTCTAAGTTGCATGGCAGCGTACTGGATAGATTTTGTAATTTTCTTTATCTGAGGAAGTCCGGCGGCTTTCTCATTCATCATCCCCTCGGCTATGAGAAGTTCTCCGATCATATCAACGAGGTAGTTAATCCTCGATGCTCTTACTTTGACGATGGGGTCGTTCATCTCTGATTTTACTGATACTTGATCTTTTTGAGGATTTGAGGCAGCTTCACCAGACGTCTCTTTCTGGATATTTTTCTGCATACCGAGAGTTTCCCTCAGATCACTTTCGTTTAAATAGTTATTCTCCACAGCAATCTCGCCGAATTTTTTAGTATAAACATCCTCTTTCTGTTTCTGGAGAATTTTAACAACATCAACCTCACTCAATTTACCGCTGCGGACAAGGAGATCTCCGATATTTTTACCGTTATTACCAATTACTTTGCCGATACTTTTAACATAACCATCGAGGGTTACTTTGTTAAAAAGAACAACATGTCCCCCTTTAATCTCCTCTATTATACTTTTGGAATAGTCAACTCCCTGCAAAAGGATCTCGATTATCTCCTCTGAAGGTTTAATCTTATCATTCCTTATATCATCAAGCAGATTTTCTATATTATGAGCAAGTTCACCAAATGAAGCCAATCTTAAAAATCCGCACTCCCCTTTTATGGTGTGAAAACATCTGAAAAGCTCATTAATTATCTCTTTGTTACTATAATCATTCTCAAGTTCCAGGATAAGCTCCTCTGCTCTCCCTATCTTCTCAACAGCCTCAACGATAAAAACCTTTATGATCTCTATCATATTACCTCCAGTCTGATCCTGTTCCTGATCATCCTGAGGTTCAGTGGAAGAAGTTTTAATCTCTGATGTTAAGCTGGATGGAGTTCCACGCTGTATGGAGTCAAGGAGACCAGACACTGTTGAAACAAGACCGGATTCGGCATTACCGGACATAGCACCATTCAAAAGCCATATGAGCCTATCAACAATAGTAAGCATCCCTTCATCTGTTTGAAAAACCTCTTTTAGAAGGGTTACCTCGTCTATTATATCCGATATAAGGAGCACATCTCCCTCTTCAAAATCGGTCATCAAGAGGGCAATTTTCCTCAATATCTCATCTTTATTACTATTCATATTGTTTCCTCGCATAGTATCAAAACTCCATCTGAACCTACCGCTGCACTGAGCTATCCCAACGGGAAGAAAGCAGCTGTTCTCAAACAAAATCTACAGTAACTAATTGTAAGTCAAGTGTAATCACTTTACAATACATACAAGGAAATAATTATTAAGTTTTCTTTACCGGAAGTTTTATTTTAAAAGATGTCCATTCTCCGAGTGAACTCGCTGCCTTAATCTCACCACTGATCTCATCCTCAATGATATATCTTGTGACGGCAAGCCCCAGTCCTGTTCCCTTATCCGGCTCTTTTGTAGTATAAAAAGGTTCAAATATTCTATCGATTTTATCAGGCTCAATGCCCGGTCCATTATCCTTAATCTCAATTTCTACAAAGTCATCACTACTTGAAGTCATTATTGTGATCTCCGGTTTGTAACCCGAACCGCCCTTTTCATGCATCGCCTGAACACTATTCTTTATCAGATTAAAAATCACCTGCTCAAACTCAACCTGATTTATAATCAACGATGGAATTTCATTCCCAAACTTCTTAACAATCCGCACACTCTTAAAATCATAGTTTTTATTCAGCTGATAATCGAGTCCGGCAAGATTTAGAGCGTTCTCAATAAGAGAATTTATGCTAAAATGACTAAAATCTCTATTACCATTTCTTGAGAAATTAAGAAGATCCTTAACTATTGCGGAAGTTCTACCCACAGATTCCTTTATGTTGCCAATGTACGAATTTATCCCTCTAACCTCAAAATACTTCGCCACCCTATCAAGATCGACACCTTCTGCGGCAGCAAATTCCCGATTTGCGGTCTTATCCGGTGCAAGTCTGTTTTCTAAATTCTGCACCGATGTCGATATTATACTGAGCGGATTCTTGATCTCATGGACAATTCCGGCAGATATTCCGGCAATATGAACCATTTTTTCTGAACCAGCAAATATCTCATTCAGCTTAATCCTCTCCGTGATATCATCAATTTTCAGCATCCCTCCGCCA
>JBFZEO010000338.1:0-4947 GCA_041306845.1 Spirochaetota bacterium | reverse complement strand
TGTCAAACGGGGCGTTGTGTGCGGCAATGAACGGAGAATGGATTATAACTTCGCCGATCTCATTCCACACCTCATCAAAAGCCGGCGCACTCCTGACGCTCGCCCCGTTTATCCCGTGTATCGCGATAAACCGCTCGATAAAATAATTGGGAACAGGTTTTATAAATGTTGAATACTCTTTCACAATAATACCGTTTTCAACAACAACAAGTCCCAGCTGACAGGCGCTCGTTTTCTCATAATTTGCAGTTTCAAAATCTATCGCTGTAAATGTACGCATTTTACCGTCCACTGACGAAACATCCATTATTTAAAAATCCCGCTTAAATATTTCTCAAGATCTATCCTTATCGGCATAAGGTAAAAATTAAAATTACTGTTTTTTGAGAATGTGTAAACTTCTCGGGCAAAATTAACATTCCAATCCATATCGGGCCTGAAATCGGCGGGAAAATAGGCGCGGTTTCTCGTCACCCAATAATCTCTGGACTTCTCACTCACAACCGGACTGACGCCCCACCAGACATCCTGCCCCTTGAGCGCCTCCGCATAGATATCGAGGAGTCTCATATCAAAAAAAGACTGCGTCATAAATCCGTCGGCGCCGGCATCAATCTTCTCCTGGATATAATCAAATTCCCTGCGAAAACAGTTCCGGTACGGATCAACTGCCATATAAACTTTCGTCCCCGGCATCTCATCTTTAATTTTTTTTAGGAGTTTTATGGAACTCGTCGGATAAGTATGTTTTTTCATATCCTGCGGCGGGTCGCCCTCGATCACGAGGATCTCATTTATATTATTATTGAGCAGCTTTTCTTTTAGCGGGAATGGGTCGCTCAGGTTAAAATCGATCGCCCTTATGTGCGGAATAGTAACTTTAAAATGGGACTTCGCTGTGATGCATGCATCCCAGCTTCTGATATCGAGTCTCAGCAGATCGGGAATATTAATTGCCGATATTTCCTTAAAATTGTTTTTTACCATCTCAAGTTCGGTATTAAAAATGTCGGCTTCCCGTGCAACAAGCTCCAATGAAATTCTCAAAATATACTCCTAAGCAAAATGTAATAATTAATGCATTATATCGTAATTTTCTGTAAAACCTTACAAATCAAATTATAACAGGTATAATACCGCTTGTTTGCCAAACAGCTAAACATCCGTGTAGAATAATCAATTGATTATTTTTAATTCCCTTAGTGCTGTATAAATAATCTCTTTTCTAATTTTAAAATGTTCAGGTTTCATTAAATCAACATTACAAGCAAAGAAATTTACATCATCTTTTGTTTCTATATATCCGACATACCAGCCGATGTTTGGAGACACGCTTCCGGCGACACCGGTTTTCGCTCTTACAATATAGTTTTCATTCTTATCAACAATCATCAAACTCTTAAGTACCTCGTAATTTTTACGATCAAAGGCATACTTTTCCTTATAAATGTTTTTTAAAACATTAATCTGCTCTACAGCCGATATTCTTAAATCTCCATCAAGCCAGAAAGAATCAACGCGTTCCCCGGTTTGGAAATTCCCATAATTCATCTTTTTTAAATATGAGACAAAAATATCTTTTCCTACCCTTTTTGCCAGTTCCTGATAAAACCAGACACAGCTTATCTGGAATGCACTTTTCATGTTCTGATCTTTATTCCAATCCGCCATTCCCCTGTCTTGCCCGTCCCATTTTATAACTTCATTTTCATCTTTAACAGCCTTTTCCTGTAAAGATATAAGAGTATTTATTATTTTAAAAGTTGATGCGGGTAAAAATCTTATTTTCGATCTTTTTTCATTGTAAATGTGCATTTTATGTGAATTTAATGATTCTATAACAACAGTACCATTAACATTGTTTTCTTCCATATATTTTTTAAGAAAAGAGTCAGTAACATTTTTAGACCAGGCTAAAAATGTAAACAGAACGCATATTAAAAGCAACACTATACGTTTCATAATATGTTCACCCATCCTTATTTTTTCATCGAACATTTTTCCAGCTTAATACACATAACCTCGGTAAACAAAAAAATAGCAATTTCGGGATATATCCCGAAATTGCAGCATATCTTAAGTAAATCTTAGTATTTGTAGTGATCCGGTTTGTAAGGACCGTTCACATTAACGCCAAGGTATTCAGCCTGATCTTTAGTCAGAGTTGTCAACTTAACACCGATTTTTTCAAGGTGAAGTCTTGCAACTTCCTCGTCAAGAGCCTTAGGAAGAATATAAACTTTTGGTTCATATTTGTCTTTGTTTTTCCAGAGGTCGATCTGAGCAAGTGTCTGGTTTGAGAAACTGTTTGACATAACGTAAGAAGGGTGTCCTGTAGCACAACCAAGGTTAACAAGTCTACCTTCAGCCAGGATAAATATTTCATGTCCTTCTGGGAATATGTATTTATCAACCTGAGGCTTGATATTAAGTTTCTTGATACCTTTGTAGTTATTCAACTGAGCCATCTGGATCTCGTTATCGAAGTGACCGATGTTACATACGATCGCCTGATCTTTCATTTTCTTCATGTGTTCAATAGTTATAACGTCTTTGTTACCTGTAGTTGTAACGTAGATATCAGCAACGCCGAGTGTATCTTCAACTGGTTTTACTTCGTAACCAGCCATAGCTGCCTGTAAAGCACAGATTGGATCGATTTCTGTTACGATAACTCTCGCACCAAGACCAAGAAGTGACTGAGCAGATCCCTTACCAACGTCACCGTATCCGCAGACAACTGCAACTTTACCGGCGATCATAACATCAGTTGCTCTCTTGATACCGTCAACAAGAGATTCTCTACAACCATAAAGATTGTCGAATTTAGATTTTGTAACTGAGTCGTTAACATTGATAGCAGGGACAAGCAATTCACCCTTTTCAACCATCTGGTAAAGTCTGTGAACTCCCGTAGTAGTCTCTTCAGAAACCCCTTTCCATTCTTTAACAACTTTATGCCAGTGCTGATTATCTTTCTTAAGCATATCTTTAAGAAGTTTGTTGATAATCATTAACTCTTCGTTATCAGTTTTTTCATCAAGGATTTTAGCATCAGTTTCAGCTTTGTAACCTCTGTGGATAAGAAGTGTTGCGTCACCGCCATCATCAACGATAAGTTGAGGACCGAGTCCGCCCGGGAATGTAAGCATCTGTTCAGTACACCACCAGTATTCTTCAAGAGTTTCCCCTTTCCATGCGAATACAGGGATCCCAGCTTTAGCGATAGCCGCTGCAGCATGATCCTGAGTCGAGAAAATATTACAGCTCGCCCATCTTACATTAGCTCCTAAAGCAACAAGCGTTTCGATAAGAACCGCAGTCTGGATTGTCATGTGTAATGAACCGGAGATTCTTACACCTTTAAGAGGCTGTTCTTTCATGTATTTAGCTCTGATAGCCATAAGACCAGGCATCTCTTTTTCAGCTATATCAAGCTCTTTTCTTCCCCAATCGGCAAGATTTATATCTGCCACTTTGTAATCAGCCATTTTATAACTCCATTTTTTATTTATATTTAAATCTGCTACGCAGATTTATTTCCATTATTCAGAGCCTTTACGATAACAATTGACTCTTTATCAAGCTCTTTAATTATCATTTTATCAACAATCAACCCATTCCCGGAGACCCAGGACTCTATCTCCTCAACCGGAAAACCTGTCCAGAGATCCGAATTTCTCCTGCTTATATCGATCTCATCCCGCTTACAAAACTCTATCACAAACAGCTCGCCATTCTCATTGAGCATCGATGCCGCTATCCCAAACGCCTGCTCCGGATGCGGGAAATGGTGCAACGCCATGTTAAGGAGAACCGCATCAGCTTTTATCCCCCTACTTCCGGCTTCATCGATAGACGAAGTAACAAGTTCATAATTCAGATTATTTTTTCGACATATGTGCTCTGCCATCTGTATCATCTTAGGTGAGACATCTATACCGATCACCTTTTGAGCATATCCCGAGAGATATGGTAAATTTCTTCCGTTACCGCAGCCTATCTCGGCTATAGTCCCGTATTTTCCTATGAATGGAGATAGCTCTTCTATGGAGTATATAGAATCCAGGTATTCAAGATGGCTGAGATTATCGGGGTTGTTAAAGTAGCTTTCCGCAAGTTCACGTCTTTTACTGTATATCAGTTCGGTTCTTTTCTGATCCTCTATCCTGTATGGGATCATATCTGAGTATCTGTCTATATAATTATAAATATCAAAGTAGATTCCATCATTCTCATTATCAAGCCTGTAGTAGATAAGCGAACCTTCCCGGATACTCCTAACGAATCCGCCTCCGGACAAAACTTTAAGATGATGTGATACTGTTGACTGCCTGCCGCCGGTCACAGTCTCGACCTCTGATACTGTAAAACTTCCTGATCTCAAGAGTCTCACTATCCTCAACCGAGTATCATCAGATAAAATTTTATATAAACTCGATATCATTTTTTATCGCTTCCTATCTACATATTGACATATATCAATATGTAGATAGGATATAATAAAATTGTTTTTTATACAATATTTTTTACACTTTTATTTACTACAAATATATTTTTGCTATTCTAAGAAAAATATAATCTCATAAAAACTCATTTAAGATTCATTAAAATTCCTACCTTCATTCCAGCAATTTCCGACATTCTCACCGACAGACCAGTAACACGGCCCGCTCATATCAAATAGGAGAGGATTAACCTTAGTTAGATCAACTTTACCATCAGACATAACACTCTCCTGTGCATAAGAAGCAACTATTTCACCGATAAAAACATCGTGCTGGGGCGTGTCATAGGTGTCATAAAGCCGGCACTCCATCGACAAGGGACAGTTTTCGATTATCGGTGCATCCCGCAATTCCCCAAAAAATGTCTTAAATAACCCGGACTTATCAACATTCTTGCCCGACACCATTCCGGCATAATCGGCTTTAACCATATCATCAA
>JBFZEO010000336.1:0-5845 GCA_041306845.1 Spirochaetota bacterium | reverse complement strand
AGATATAATTTCGGAACAACTATTTATAATTTTAAAATTATTAATCGAGAGATTGATTTCCCCAATGAAGTAAAAGCCAACTTATCAGCTGTTTCCGCATTTAATATAACCTCAGATGAATTAAAAGATTATTTTGCGGTATCATCAGTTCATAGAGACGGAAGGATTTATTCTGAATATAAATATTTTATTCTTGATAATAAAAAACCCGGTAAACCATCATTCGGATCACTTTTTTGGGGAGATGTATATAAACAAGACTATAAGATTTCCATAAAACCACAAAAAAACGATGATATCGTACACTATTGGATGCGGGAATGGAAGAAAGATGATATTATTACTGGTCCGCCGCCGGTAGAAAACAAATCAATGTGGAAGATATACGACTCTCCCATTGCCCTAAAGTCAAAATACGGCAAAGATGGTGTTTTGGGAATTGCAGCTTATTCTCAAAATAAATTTGGAGAAGTTTCAGATGTGAGCGGTCCGTTTTATTTTAAAGCTATAGCCGATAATGATGGTGCCACACAAGAATTTATATCTGAAACTCATGCAAATACACCTAAGATTATTTTATTCAATAAAAAACCAATAAAATCAGATGAATATTCATCTGTAACAGGAGTGGTGGAATTTAGCGGTTTTAGTGAGAATGATTATTTTGTTTTTGAATACGAATCCGGTTTGTATTATGGGAATTCAGATCTTATCCCATGTACCGGATCATATAAATTCACTAATAACGGAATTTCTCCAGTTAAAATTAAGATTAAAGATAGTTCCGGTAAAACATTAAGCTCAATCTTTCTTGACAACAAACTGGAATCTTTACCTGTACTAAAAGATTATGATTCAAACTACGTTATAGTGAATAAAGACACAGCGTTTTTATTCTACATGCCGGACAACAAGGTTAGATACAATTTTTCCGATAAAATAGAATCGTTTATTTCTGTTGATGAAAAATCAAAAGACTTTACTGGAAAATTAAGGCTGAGTTGTGCTGATAATGAAGAAAGAAAATACAAGATAAAATTTGTTGCATATGATAAAAAGGGCAATTACATCAATGAATGCTATTATATATTTATCATAGACAAAAATAATCCATCTAATAAAGTCTCAATAGCCGGAGCAGAAATAGGAGCAGTTTACAATAACAATAGATTTATAAAATTGATTCCAAATGAGAAAAATAACATTGTTTATTATAAAACAAAGTTAGAAGATGACTGGATTGAGTATAATTCAGAAATAAAAATTGTTCCACCTAATTATGGTTTATCAAGTGTAAAAATTTATACTATGGTAAAAGACCGCGCCGGTAATACGTCTATAACTGAGAATCCGTTTATAATAAACTTTGATAGACGAGCCATTTTTGTTGATACAGCAAATAAAATAAATGGAACAGGTACAGAAAAATCACCCGTTAATAATCTTGACAAAGCTATCCTTTTATCAAAAGAACTTAATATAAATTTAATCTATCTGATTTCCGAGTCTAATATTATAAATCAGTCAATGGAACTCGACTCAAATATTGTTATTCAACCGTATTTACCGGGTTCAAGATCATCAATAACATTCAACAATCGATCGATTTCATCAAGGAAATACGCCTGGATATCAGCAAAAGGCGACTCTTATGTTGAACTAAGAAATATTGATATATATATTTCATCCGGAGAATTGTTTTTTAATAATAATCATGCAAAGATTAAGATTTATAACACCAATATAACTTACAATGGTAATGAAAAATTTGTATTGTTTGACAATAATTTCTCTTATCTCGGGATAAACGGAATGAATATAAATATAATAAACAATCCGGATTCTTTCAGTTTTATAAATTCTAAGGAATCAATACATGATATAAAAAATATCAATATAAAATGTATATCAAAAAATGTTGACTTGATATCGATTTCAAAATCAAAGCAAAATTATTTAAAATCCATAACCTTTAACGGAACAACCGAAAACAGACTATCATTCCTCACATCTAACTCTTCGACTCTAAAATTTGATGAAATTGTATTTAATGATAATGGGAGATTTAAATCATCCAAATTATTTAACATAAATAAGAGCGACATAAATATAAATATGATCGCTGCGGTATTAAAATCGCCTGATTCTTTTGAGTCTAAAATTGCAGATATAATGGAATCTCAGTTTAAAATAACGACTGGTCAATTTAATTTAGAAAACTCGCACAATTTTATCGGTTTTTACGGTATCGGAAGTGATATATCAATAGACAGAGTTTTACTTGATGTAAAAGATGTTAATGAGTATGCTTATGGTTTTAGAATTTTAAAAAGTAAAATAAATATTGTTTCTTCCATTTTGAGAAATAGAAATTGTGATGAGAATGTTAATTTTATACTTGAAGACTCGGATTTTACCGGGATAAACAATTCTATATTTACACTTGATTCTAATTCCAAAAATATAAATTTTTGGATCACCCGTAAATCACTCTTGACAACAATAAACAGTTTTTATTTCTGCAATAATGAAAAATCCTCATTCATCTATTTAAATAATTCCGATTTTAATGCAATAAGACCTATCTGGAAGTCAAATGTTATATCTTCTCAAATTGTGACTATGGAGAATTTAAATAAAAAAGACACAACAATGATTATAAATGATTTTAACTCATCAAATATTTATCATGATTTTAATGATGATTTTGTTAATGATGAAAAATATTTTTTCAAATTTAAAATAGGTTCAATTTTATCTCAAAGCGGAATCTCAGATAAAAAAAATGAATTAATTCCGGAGTTTGATTTCTTTGGAAGGGATAGAATTCTGCAAAGCTCAGGTGTTGATGTTGGTGCTGTTCAGTGCTCAGGCTACGATTTTTAAAGAATGAAAGTTGCTATATTTAACCATCCTATAAGTGACTTTTATACATCGAACATGAGACTCTACTCGAATAATCTTAATTATTTAAAAAACATTATCGGAACAGATTTTGATATAAGAGTTTACGATGTTATAAAAAGTCTCAGACGAGAAATTCCTCTCCCCAAAGATCTTCATTACTTAGCTGATTACATTCTGCATGATATTTCCAAGTATGGATTTTTTAATAAATATTACCGTTTTGGAGATTATGCAAATTTTAATCACAAAGATTTTAAGACTCACAATCCGGATTTTATAATAATAACATCGTTTGCATACTGTTATTTCGATGATTTAAAGAATATGATTAAATATTTGAAACAATTATCCCATTCTCCAATCATAATCGGCGGCGGCGGTCCATCCTCAAATCCTGAATATTATATTGAAAATACCGATTGCGATTATGTCATCACTGGCCCGGCAGAGATCTCACTAAAAAAACTTCTTACCAGCTTATCCCAAAAGGAGAGCTTATCTGAAATTAAAAATTTATATTCAAAAGACATTGTATCAGACTCGGATTTTAATATGCCATATACAATAAAACCATTTATAAACATAAAATCTAAAAAGAAAATAAATATCCAGTTAACGCGGGGATGCCCTGGAAGTTGCAGCTATTGCTCCATAAAACTCACAGCCGGTAATATTATGGTAAAATCGGGAATTGATGATGTGACTGATGAATTACTAAAGATTAAAGATAAGGTAGCTGATAACGTTTGTATCGATATTGAGGATGACAATATACTTTTTGATAAAGATTATTTCAGAAACGTGATTACTCATATAAAATCCATTTTCCCGGTATCTTCCCTTTGTTTTGAGAATGGGATTGACTACAATCTCCTTGACGATGAAACAGTATCATTTTTAGTCAAAAATAATATCTCTCAGTGGAATATATCTCTTACATCTTTAGATATGAAAATGCTGAAAAATGAAAAGGATAGAGTTACCTCTCTTGAGAAATTTGAAAATGTTTTTTACAAACTTAAGGAGACCGGGAAACTAATTATAGTTTATTACATCGCAGGTTTGAAAAATGATACGAAAGAAAACATAATTGAAACACTTTGCTATCTCTCGAAAAAAAAAGCTCTTATAGGATTTTCCCCTTACTATTCTGTACCGGGAACAAAAGAATCTACCGGAAATACAGACAAACCGGTATTCTGTAAAGGGACATCACTATTCCCACACAATAATATAACAGTAAATGAGTTATATACATTCTTTATACTTACAAGATTTGTTAATTATATGAATGATAATCAAGCTGATAAATCAAATGATGAGGCTTACATTATGTCAGTAAGAAATAGAGAAATTTATGGATACAGTGCCGGAAAAATTGTTAAATATCCAGTCAATAATGAAATAGTTAAATCTTTTTTCAAAAAAATAAACATGTGAGGATTTATGAGTATCTGGTTTTCAGTTATTATTCCTGTTTATAACAGAATAGATGAGTTAAAAAGGTCGATAGGAAGCATTCTTATGCAGACCTATAAAAATTATGAGATAATAGTTGTCGATGACGGATCAGATATTGACATTCTAAAAACAATAAAAGAGCTTGGCAGCAATATAAAATATATCAGAATCGAAAAGAATAGGGGAGTGAGTCACGTAAGGAACATAGCGATAAAAGAAGCGAAATATGATTATATAGCGCTGCTTGACTCCGATGACGCCTGGTTAAAAACTAAACTTGAAACGCAAAGCGCGTTCTTACAAAAGAATAGAATCAATCTTGTTCATACTGAGGAGATCTGGATTAGGAATGGAGTTCGAGTAAATCAAATGAAAAAACATTTTAAAAGCGGCGGTGATATCTTTGAACGTTCACTTGATCTTTGTTTGATATCTCCATCCTCAGTTGTATTATCTAAAGAAATTTTTGATAGATACGGTTATTTTGATGAGAATATGCCGGTTTGTGAAGACTATGATTTATGGTTAAGGATAACAGCTTTTGAAGATGTGGGTTTTATCGATACACCGCTTATATATAAATACGGAGGGCATCCGGATCAACTCAGCAGAAAGTATGAAGCGATGGATAAATTTAGAGTTTATAGTCTTATAAAATTATTGAAAAGTGGAATATCGGATGATAAGAAAAAAAAAGCATCCAATGTTCTCTTGTCTAAACTGACAATACTGACAAATGGAGCTTTGAAACGGTGCCTATTTGAAGAGGCAGAATATTATAAAAATTTAATTAGTGAGATTCAAACAAAGAGCCAAGTCCTCCAATGATCGAACCTTCCCCTTTAGCTGCTCCGCCAATATCAGTTGCTGATTTAATTACTTTGTTGGCAAGTCTTGTGAATGGCATTGACTGTATCCAGATTTTACCTTTTCCGCTTAATCTCGCAAGGAAAATCCCCTCACCGCCGAAAAGCATTGTTTTTAGATTGCCTGCTTTCTGGATATCATAGTTTACTGTTGATTCAAATGCGACAACGCATCCTGTATCAACAAATATAGTTTCGTTATTGAGTTCTTTGCAGTGGATATATCCGCCTGAGTTTAGAAAAACCAGCCCATCTCCAACTATTTTTTGTAAAATGAACCCTTCGCCGCCAAAAAGACCGGTACTTATTTTTTTTGCAAATTCTATCCCAATCTCAGTTCCGTATGCGGCGCAAAGGAAAGCATCTTTTTCTGATATGAGATATCCATTGATGCTTTTCATATCAATAGGCAGTATTTTACCCGGATATGCACCGGAGAAAGACACGTGTGTTTTACCCTCTTTTTTACTTGTAAAATGAGTGAGAAAAAGGGATTCGCCAGTTAAAAGTCTTTTACCGGCGTTTAGCATTTTAGAAAAGAAATCTTCATTAGTTTTAGAGCCGTCACCCATTTTTGCTTCAAATGAGATTCCCTCTTCCATATACATCAT
>JBFZEO010000334.1:0-4339 GCA_041306845.1 Spirochaetota bacterium | reverse complement strand
TTCTTTTAAACAGGAGGTTTATGCCTTCTTCTTTCCTAAGAAAATATCCGATATCTTACCGGGAATCAACGTTATACTTCTTCCGATCTTATAAGTTAATGATTTGTAAACATTATTTAATTCTGCATCCAGCCTCGTATTCTCACTCAACAAATCTCTATATTCAGTTTCCTTATGTTCCATTTCAGATTCAAAAAACTTTTTATAAAGCTCAGGATAAGACTCCTCAAATTGAGATATTTTCTCAAAATCCTTCTTTCTAAGACAAGCTCTGATAAAAAAGAAAACATTCGACATTTTCTTTTCTGTATAGTCAACATGAAAATGCCTCTCCACAGCAACATAAAACGCAATATGGGAAATTCCGTTTCTTATCCAGAAATCATCGTTACCACTATTAAACCATATACCCCCGCCGTGTTTCCGGTAACTTGCCATGGGATCATCCAAAAACTTTATCTTACCAACCTCAGAATGAAGAAGATGCAAAAACCAGTCACAGGGCAATATATTATCAGGGAAAAGATCATATATATTATCCGCTCCGTTAAATCGCCACCGATATAAGATTGAGTTGGTTTGAATGAAATTATGTTTTATAAGATCCGACAGTTCTAATTCATCTTTATTAAACCGTAATTCAGGAGAAGGGAATAACTCATGACAATCCGGATTATCATCAAAAACAACATTCACAGGATGAAAGCAGATACTAAAATCGGGATTGTTCTCAAGAAAATCAACCTGTTTCTGCAGTTTATAGGGATCTGTCCAGTAATCATCCCCTTCACACACCGCAACATACTTACTATTTATCTTTGACGCAGTATTCCTGAAATTTTCAACTACTCCCACATTCTTATCCCGAAGTATGCACTCAAAAAGATCCGGATATTTATCAGCATATTCTCTGATTATAAGCGGTGTATTATCTGTCGAACAATCATCGCCTATCACTATTTTAAATTTGAAATTGGTTTTCTGCATCACAAAACTGTCGAGGCACTGCCTTATAAACTTCTCGTGATTGTATGTGATGCAGAGTATTGATAATAATGTTTGATTTTCCATAACACACACCTTAGACTACAAAATACATCAGAAAATCTTATTTTTTATTTCAGCTGCATACTCAAGCATTTTCATACTTCTGTCGTTGATTATTTTAGCTGGTATACCTGCGTATATTTTCCATGATTCAGTCTTGTTATATATTAGCGATTTTGCCCCGACAGCGGTGCCGACATTGATATGAGCTCCGGGAAGAAGGGTTGTTCCTGTTCCAATGAGACCGTACTCCTCAATGATTATTTTCTGCTTTTTAACGCCCCTGAATTCATCTGGAACAAGAGGCGAAAACAGAGAATTCCCTGAAAAGTCATCAGAAATTGAGTATAAAATACACTGAGAAGAAATAGAAGCAAAATCTTTCACCTCAATCCCCGCATCACCGGCAAACAATCCGCTATAAGGTGAAATATGTATGTACGAACCAAGACAAATGCACCCGGACAATATACAGAAATCATCAATTCTCACATTATCCCCGATCTCGATACTCTCTGGACTATATATCCGGGCAAATCTGCTTATCTTAACATTTTTACCATACGATTTCAGCCCAAGTTGTTTTAATTCGCTCTCCGAGTAAAAGCTGTCCATATTCTCATTTCCTGTCTATTATTATTTTAATTATTTTATTTTGATCTTCCGGAGAAAGCTCTGGGAACAATGGCAAACAGAGTACTTTATCAGCTACGGCATTTGCAATACTAAGGTTGCTCAATTTAGCGGAATCAAATCCTTTATACATGTCAAAACTCGATATTAACGGATAAAAATATCTTCTCGCAAAGATGTTGTGTGTTTTTAATAGATCATAAAGATTATCTCTCGAGATACCAAAAGCATCTCTATCGATAACTATCGGAAAATACGAATAATTTGATGTCACTTCACTATTAACATCTAACATTGAGATCCCGTCTATATCTTTTAAACTTGCAGTATAATTTTCTACAACTTTTTTCCTTTTTGCGATATATTCGTCTACATGATCTAGGTACATCAAACCGAATGCAGCTTGGATTTCATTCATTTTACCATTTATTCCTGCTTCGATTACCGTTGTTTCATCAACAAACCCAAAATTTTTAAGTTTATCGATTTTTTCCTTTGTCTCCTTATCATGGCAGATTATCGCACCGCCTTCGATAGTATTATATGTTTTGGTTGCATGGAAACTAAGAACGGACAAATCGCCATAATTTAACACCGAGTCTCCATTTATCTTAACTCCAAAGGCATGAGCTGCGTCATAGATCACCTTTAGATTATGTTTATCAGCAATTTTTTGGACAGCATTAACATCACAAGGGGTTCCATAAACATGAACCGGCATGATAGCTGAGGTATTTTTAGTTATTGCCTTTTCTATTTTTGACGGATCCAGATTATAAGTTAATGGGTCTATGTCAACAAATACGGGCGTGAGATTATTCCATAGCAATGAATGGGCTGTGGCAACAAAACTAAAAGGTGTTGTAATCACTTCCCCCTTCACACCAAGTGTCTGAAGTGCAGTAAGGAGCGCTATCGTTCCGTTACAAAACAATGAGATGTATTTTACACCGAGATATTCAGCCAATCTCTTCTCAAGCTCCTGATGAAACGGCCCGTTATTGGTTAATATTTTATTGTCCCAGATCTGCTTCAGATAATCACCAAACTCCTCCAGAGGAGGTAAAGCCGGCTGTGTTACATATATTTTTTTATTTGTCATAATTGTTTCTCAACGATATACAATACACTCTTTTCTGTTATACCGTATTTAATAAAATTATTAAGACCAAAATAATCCTTACCGCATTCATGAACCTTAAATCCGGCATTCTTTAATCTGTAAAGGAAATCTTTCTTAGAATAAACCCTCACATGATCCGTTTGACCAAAATGCTTTAATCGATCTTCTTGGGAAACAATAGAAATATCCTCATACGTTTCATCCAAATCGGGAATCAACGGTACCATTACTATTCCCATGCTGCCTGGTTTTAAAATCCTATATAATTCTGAAATTGCTTTACTATCATCAATCACATGTTCCAAAATATGGGAACAAATTAAAAAATTAAAAGAACTTGATTTAAAGATATTTAAATCAGTAATATCTACATGATGATCTACTCCTTCCATCATGTAGTCAGCCGTACCATACTTTACAGACTTTATTTTACTTAACTTCTTTTTACTTTGCTCTTCTGGAGCAAAATGAAGTATTGACCAGACTTCTGCTTTCATTTGGGGGATTTTATCCCGTAAATACATCCAATACAAACGACTTCTATCAGATGCCTTGCAGACAGGACAAATGTAATTATCAACATTGATTGTTTCAAAATCATTTACGGTATATTTCTTTCCTCTTATAAAAAAATCGACGATAAAAACATCGGAAAGCCTCTCAAATTTACTACTCTTCTTCATGCAAATACTACATTGAAATCTCTTCTTAAATATATTATTAAACATAACTACCATCCAATCTTTAAATATTTACTCACATCTTAGCAATATCCAACTTATTATCCCAGTGTACAAATCCATATAACGGAGATATATCCCTCTGATTAATACCAAACTGAACTGCAATCGGTACAAAGTCGCATATTTCCGAACTACCTGTTTCCGAATCAAATATAATTGAAAGCATTGTTGATATATTATAGCTTCCCTGCTTCAGATCAGTTTTAAATTGCCATGTAATAAGATATCTTTCACCATTTCTTAAAGTTTTGAATTCCACACCTTCTATTAGATTGTCAGAATAAATTACATCAACGCCATTCATATCTCTAATGTGATAAGCAAAACATAAATAATCAATATCTTCATTGACATCAATAATCATATTAAGAGTTACATTCTGAGCATAATCCAATTGCTCAACTTCATTTCCGTTAACATCGGTTAAAAAGACATTATAGAACGATGTCTTACCATTCTGCACCCTCTGAAAGGCTGATCTATTTAGAAATCTATGATTTTCTAACTTATCTTTTTTTTCAATCTTAGTAATTATACCATCATCTATTTTTTTCTGAGCAGGCTGAAATTTCATTCCAAAATACTTTTCACACGCTATAGAAACATCACCAACATAATCCATAAGCCCTTTATTTAAAAATATCCCTTTTTTACACAATGCTTTTACTGCCCCGATATCATGACTTACAAAAAACAAAGTGGTTCCATCGTTATCTATCATCTTTTTCATTCTACTCATACATTTAGCCTGAAAAAACATATCCCCGACAGACAACGCTTCATCGACAATCAA
>JBFZEO010000328.1:0-7131 GCA_041306845.1 Spirochaetota bacterium | reverse complement strand
TTGCCGCGATGCCCTTATCGGGATGGCGCTCATACTTGAGTATATGGCGAAAAGATCGGAATCAATAGATAAACTCCAGAGAAGTCTGCCGGCGTATACGCTGATTAAGCAGAAATACTCGATAAACAACCTGAACTATGATGATATAAAAAGCAAAGTTGCAGCAGCCTTTAAAGACGGCGTTGTGAACGAAGAGGACGGTCTGAGGATAGACTTTGAGGACAGCTGGCTCCTTCTCCGCAAAAGTAACACAGAACCGATCATCCGTGTTTTTGCCGAAGCGTTGACGATGGAAAAAGCAATGTCGATAATTGATAAAGCTAAAACCGCCGGCGGGATAAAATAACGCACATCTGAGAAACTTACGGGGAAGGTTTTACCGGCATGGATAAAACCTTCCCTTTTTATAATCTTTTTGGTGTTAGTCACAGAGTCAGGTAAATTTTGTAACTATAAAAACCGATAACTATCATATCTGTAATTGATTTATCACAAGGGTTTATATAATGAAAAAAACAATCTTAATACTTGCGTTGGTGCTATTCTCTCTGAATGGTGCTCTCTGCGGTAACAGGGAACTCGCAGCGTCTCTCATCAAAAAAGCTGCGATTAATATAAATATCTCAAAGGATCTTAGTTCCGGATTCCTTGCCGAGTCTTACGAGTATGATAAAACAATTCCCGAATATTATTACTATATGCTTATCCTGAGCGGGATGAGGAACGATTATACCCGGAACACAGGTTACGCGGCCGGCATAATTAAAAACGTCGATAATTCGTTCTATCAGGACAACTACACATTGCTGAAAAAAGCTGCGGAGTCGCTTGTGCGCGTTAGGGCTTTTGCGGCTGCCGGTGAATGTTATGAGCGGATGTCAATGCTAAAAGGGGCAAACTATCTTGAGTGTGTACTTGGTCATCTCTATATGCTTGAAAATAGCGGTGATTACCGCAAGATGCTGGAGGTCGCCTCCGGAAATCTTAAAAAGTATACACACGACGATCTGTATTATTATAAATTACTTGCGGAGATCAAACTCGGCTCATCAAGTTCTCAGGAGAATTTGAACGGTCTCAATGCACTCAAGTCGTTCGACTATGATAAAAGCAGAGTTTTATATATCGAGTCTATGCTTGATGCGGACAGGCTGAGCGTAGATGCGAGTGTAAAAGCGTTCAGTGAAAATACAGGACTCAGTAAACGTTATACAAAAAGAATCCTATATAATCTGATATTTAAGGCAGATGAACAATCGGCTGCTGCGGCAGCAGCAGCCGCGGACTCAAGTTCTGATGCGACGACAGATATATATTCCCAGACAGCTGCACTGCTTGAACTCTGGCAAAAAAACGGGGGAGCGGAGGACTTAAGAACGCTCGCGATAGCTGGACTGCCCGGCGTGAATATGTTGAGGAACAGCGGCGGTACCGGGTTGGAATGGCTTGTGCCGAAAGATGTGATTATGACTGCCGACTCCGATGAGGATGGCAATCCCGAGTCTGCCGTACAGTATAGAGCCGGAGTTCCAGTAAAAAAATATATTGATGCAGATCAGGATCGGGTTTTTGAAAAAGTTTTTGATTATTATGCGAACGGTTTGATCAAAACTGTGAAAAAACGGTCTACCGATAACGGTTACTTTGAGATGGAGTTTAATAAATACGACTCGACACTTATAAAAATTACCCATTTTGCCAATGAAATCTTGAATAAAATTGATTATTACTATAAAACGACAATCCCTTACAAGGATGGGGTGGAAGATGCAGTTGACAGTTTGAGCGGTTCTCTCGACTACTCGGAGATCCATGATAAATATGTATCTATCGTTAAGCGGTACAAAGGGGTGATCCAGTATGAGGACATCGACCGCGATAACAACGGTGTTTTTGAATATAAGCGAGTTTATGATAACAATCTTGTGAACGATGGGTACATTGACATAAACGGCGACGGTCAGTTTGATGTGTTTGAGATATATGACAAAGGTGTTTTAAAAAGGGTTAATATAAAGAATGATCCGTATTACGGCGGTTATGACTACTATGAAGAGTATGGAGCCGGCAATGTGAGCAAGTTCTGGGATAACAACAGGGACGGCGTTTTTGAGGTGAATGAGATTTCTGCCGGCGACAAGTCTTATAAATCAAAGTTTGATATTAACTATGACGGGCGGTTTGACTTCATGGTGACGGGTAACGGGAACGCTGTGGAATTTTACAAGCTGTCGGGTTCATCGGCGACTTTCTTGAGCCGCAAGCTGAATGGAACTTATAATGTGAAATACGGTTATACGGTTGTATCCATAAGAGATTATAAAACTCTTCCTGTGCCGGAGAGTATTGTTTTTAAAACTGATTCGACCGGAGTTTTTATAGCCGCCGGAGTCAAGAATCACTTCAGCGACAACCTCATAAAAATCGGCGGTGTTTCATACAGGTTATATGCTCAGAAAGGGGAAATTTATCTCTTTGATATGTACGGCACAAATTAAATGTAATTATTTAGTAATCGGTATAGATAAACCGCTTTTAATTTTGTTAGATATAGATGATCTGTAGATTTATCCCGCATTATTCCATTCTGCTTAAAAAGATCAAGAGTTAGTCTGTACGATTAAAGAGGAAAGTTAAAATATGAAGAGATTGATATCAGTTTTGTTGTTAGCTGCTCTATGTGTTTTGTGTTATCCGGAGGAAGTTGAGGAACTGCCGGTGCTTGATGATGCGAAGAACAGCGCTGAGATCAAAAAGATGATCGATGATAACGAGATGAGTGTTTTTGACGGATATGACAAACTCACTGTATATGTTAAGAACGGTATGACTGCTTATAAAGAGTCTCTTGACTATGTGATAAATGAGATGAAGGTCCGCGGAGACAAACTCGTTGCGGACGGTAAATATGAGGATGCTCTGCTTTATTATAATTCCTATCTGACGGTAACCGGCACGAGAGATGACGGACTGATAAAATCGACTCTTGAGAAACTCAGTGCTAAACTGACAACCGATAAGGCGGACAGATATACTCAGGCTTTTTATAAAGATATGCTTGCATCGAACGGGTTCATGAGTCTGGAGAATGTTATAAGTGTTCTTAAAAATCTGTTTAATGAGAAAAGATACGGAGAGTTTTTTTACTATGCGGATAAATACAGCAGAATTTATAAGGGGCTGGAGAGTTCGCAGGAATTAATCAGCATGGCAAAGGGGATCGGCAGGGATTATGAGATAGACTTTGAGGATCTCATGAAATCGGTCGTGACCATAGTTCAGGATAAGGGTTTGTCTATCAAGAACGGGATGGGCGGGCCGGATAAGACTCTGGGAACAGGATTTTTTATTGACGATGACGGCTACATTCTCACAAACTATCATGTGATATCAGCCAAGGTTGATCCGAAATATAAGGGATATGCCGAGATCTATGTCACTACACGCGACAATCCAGATGACGAGATGGTTGCAAAAGTTATCGGATATGACAGGGTTTATGACCTTGCACTCATCAAAGTTCCATTCAAGAATAAAAACCACCTGAAACTCGGTATGTCAAGAGAGTTGAAGATAGGCGACAAGATATACACGATAGGTAATCCGCTTGGTTTGAAATATACGGTCACTTCCGGGATAATCTCCAACAGGGAGATCGAAGTTTTTCAGATGGGACGCGGTTATCAGGTGGACGCTGCGATCAATCCGGGTAACTCGGGCGGACCGCTTATTGACGGACGAGGTGATGTGGTCGGCGTAGTCTTTGCCGGCGTTCCGGTCTCCTATGCTCAGGGGATCAGTTTTGCTATCCCGTTTGAATGGATAGTGCAGACTGTTCCGCTCCTTTATAAGGGGGGCGAGGTGAAAAGGTCGTGGATAGGTGCCGGCATTATAAATGGTAAAGACGGAGTTGAGATATATTATGTGATGCCCGATGGCGGGGCGGCGAACGGCGGACTCAAAGAGGGGGATATTATATCGGAGATTGACTCCATTCCCATAAAGACTCAGGCACAGGCGCAGAGTGTACTCGCATGGAAAAGATCCGGCTCGATCATAAATATCAAAGTTAAACGGGGCAAGGATGATGTAAACTGCATAGTTAAACTCAACGAGAGACCGTTTATCCCGCTTGAGACGGTTTTCCGCAAGGATTCGGAGAGCAGTCTCATGAAGCTGATCTTCGGGATGAAACTCGATCTGATTAAAAAGGGATTCGGGTTCAATAACTATAAAATAGAGAAGATTTATAAAGGATTGCTCGGGAACCAGCTTGAGGTTTTTGAGGGAGATCCATTCACCATATACGGCATGAGATATGTAGAAAAAGACAAAGTTGTCAGTCTGTCAGTCAAATACACCAATAAAAAAGTTAATCTTATGGAACGGTTTATGACAATCGCTGTTCCGGCGGAGATAAATACGATTTTATAGGCGGAGATTAATGGACAGCATTTTTAGGGCAATCGGCGGTTTGAAGGGCAGGATAATGCCTACAGATTCTAAAAAGATAGGTTTTTATCTTATCCTGCAGAATTTTTATTCTGTGTTTATTGCGACATTTGACATAGCGCTCATCTATCGGGCGACAAATTCATTCTACTCCATAATATTTTTTTATTATCTCATGTATATCACCTGTTCGGTTACGTTCATTCTTTTTTCTGTTCTATTTAAAATGAAGAGTCCCGGTAATCTTTTTAGGATTGCCATAATGTTCCAGATAATCCTCGCCTTGTTCGGGATAGTTTTTTTTAAGCATCTCACCGGCCTTCTTTTTGTCTCCGGATATTTTGTGATAAGAGGTCTCTATGAGGGCTCGATATGGCTCGGCAGACACTCTTCGATAATCATCGGGATCAACGATAAAAAGCGCAATTCATTCGTGCTTAAACTCCAGATTTTTAATCTCGTCGTTTCGGCTCTCGCTCCGGCTGTTTCCGGTGCGGTCATCAGTTTCGCCGGGAGTTTTATAAAGCTGAACGGCGGCGGGATCCCATCCGGGTATTTTTATGTGTTTCTCGTCTCTCTTGTTCTCTCGCTCCTCTTTATGATTTTTTCGCCGTCTATCACGTTTGACAGGGGGAATGTGATCTCGTGGTCAAATATCAGGCGGCTCTACTGCGGCAGGAAGTATTCTGCTTATAAATATTATACGATTTCTAATCTGCTGCAGAATGGTACTCTGGTTTTGTGTGCTGCGGTAATCAACTTTTTGATATTAAAAACCGAGTTCAATCTCGGGATATTTACCTCAGCGGTGTCGGTTGGCGCAGCGTTTTTTTACTATTTTATCAGGAGACGGATAAAGAACACCGACAAAGATCTCAGGGGGAAATTTATAGCTTTTGGTTCGGGAGGGGAGGTTGTTTCCCGTCTTGTTTACTTCGCCACATTCTCACTGCCGGGACTGATCTCTAAGACTTTTGTTGATATCTTCGTTGTTCCGTTCAAGACTCTGTTTTCGGATAACATCGTCAAGAAGTTTATCGACAGGATCGAGACGGAGGACGGTTTTAATGTGTTTGAGATCCTTGTTTTTCAGGAGTCTCTTGTTCTCGTGACGAGGGTTTTTGTGCTGCTTGTTTTCATGGGGCTGCTTGCGCTGAATTTTACTGCGCCTCTGAGGATATTTCAGTGGGCACTTGCCGCAACCACAGTTTTTTGCCTGACAGATTACCTGCTCCTCAAGAGACTCCGATGACGGGTGTTCAGCAGGCTATCTTCTTGCGATCCTGAAGCCTAAATTTTGTTGGTTTGCTATTGATGAAGATATCTTATTATATGTAGAAATTCTGTAGCCGACACCACAATATGCGGCACCGGTGTTATATGCTCCGCCCCGTTTTGTCCGCTGTGTCCCGACTGTCCCGCCGATCGGGTCGGTCTCCGGAGTTGTCGGGATGGTATCGTACCACGCATCATTTACCCACTCATATGCATTACCGGACATATCATATATTCCGAGGAGATTGGCTGCTTTTGTCATAGCATTATGAGTTACTGTTGTACTATTTCCGCTGTACCAGGCAACATCGCCTACGGTATCGGAGCCGGAGTAGATGTAGTTCCAGTTTGTTGTATTTGAAGGATTGCCTCCCCGTGCAGCGAACTCCCACTCGGCCTCGGTCGGGAGGCGGTATCCGGTAGCTGTTAGTGCCAGTACTGCATTATCACAAGCTGTGGCATCATCTGAGTCATCTATCGGTGATCCGCCGTATGTGTAGCAAGCGGTTAATCCCTCTATCTTTGACAGCAGATTACACCATACAATTGCCTGTCTCCATGAGAGTTTTGTTACAGGTTCTCCGCTTGCTACCGTTGGAGCAGCACCGACACCTCCATCGTTTCCCTCTTGTCCTGCTGTTGTTGGGATATTATATCCATTCGCACCAGCTAATGATTTTACCTCATACCACTGTGCATAAGTAACCTCAGACTTTCCCATGTAGAACGAGGTCAGGTTAACTGTACGTCCCTGCAGTCTGGATGACTTGCCCGCAACCCCTATGAGTGTTATAGTATTTGTTATGTTTAAGGTGTTTTTTGTTACTAATACTGAGGATGATGACCACTTTGCATAGAGAGTTGTGTTGCCAGTTATTGTCAGCGGGAAAGAGCATGGAGTTGTCATGTTTATGTCTGTGTACCAGCCGGCGAATGTAAATACTCCTAGTAACGGTGAGGTTGGTGTTGATAAAGTACCATTCTTGGCTATGGTTTGAGAAGTAACAGCGCTTCCGCCGTTTGTCTCAAAGTTTACTGTGTAATAGATGATGTTAGGAGTCGCCGTTACAGTCTGGATAACAGAACGGTTGCCCGATGTGTCAATGCTTGTTATGGTGAATGTGTAGGTAGTCCCATTCGTAAGACCAGTGACAACACGTGTCTGAACTCCTTTTAGAACTGTCCACGGTGATCCTACCGCTGCCGGTGAAGATGAGATCTCTATGGACGCCAGATCGGAGTCGGACGGATCGGTCCACGACAGGGTTACCTGTCCGTTATCAGTTGAGGTTATGATACCGGTAACAATTCCCGGCAGTTCGTTCTCTGTCACAGACCCGGATGGTTTGTCTTTTTTGGTGTATTCGAGGAAGCTGAGCACGTCGCAGCCGGTCAGGAGGATGA
>JBFZEO010000320.1:0-3512 GCA_041306845.1 Spirochaetota bacterium | reverse complement strand
ATCGTTCTTGGAGTAATGTACGGAATTATGCAGGAGATGGGATTGGACTTAACACGCTTTTTCAAGGAAGAAGATTACTCTGTGATAGATTATTTTGCCGATAATCCCGCTTTGTGGATGTAAATCGCAACAACAAACCCATTCCGCCGACAAACAAAAAGGCAGCAGCCCACAAACAAGGAAGCCGCTGCCGTTATAAATCTAAAGGTAACTTCTAAAAGTAATCTTACTTAGTTTTCACAATATCCGATATATCCATGATGTTAGCCGTTCCGCCGGTAACTGTCGGCATCTGACCGTTCCATTTCTCTATCCAGAGTTTGGTAAGAAGCTCTTTGTTGATAGACTGTCTCAAGAGTTCCTGCTCCCTCGCCTGCCCCTCAGCCTGAGTTATCCGCGCCTCTTTCTGAAACTTTGACTGTTCTGCCTTGTTACGCTCAACCTGGATCTTTACAGCCTCGATCTGCTTCGCCTCTATCGCAGATATGTAATCAGCGGAGAATTTTATCTCTCTTACCCCAACTTCATCGAGAATCAGCCCGTTCTCAACAAATATAGGAGCCAGTTTTTCCTCTATCATATTCTGGATTCCCTGAATATTTCCGGTGTAAAGCTGCTCGGCTTCAAATTCACGCGGGATATTTCTAACCCAGATCCTTGAATCCGTCTTAACGATCTTCTCGACAAGATCTCCCTCATTACCGATGTTCTGGGCAACCCATGTTACTTTCTCGGGATCAACGCTAAATCTCACGGTATAATAAATATTCACCTGCTGCCCGTCTTTAGTGTTAGTGTCAACAGGGTAGTCTCTATAGTCCGCATTGCTGTTGCTCATTTTATCTTCTGTCGTAGTCTCGTATATCACCTTTTTTGTGTTGAATGAATATGTCGTGTCGATAAACGGGATTATCAGATTTGGACCCGGTTTCAGTATCTCTCCGGTAACACTCCCCATTCTTACTACAACGTTAACGCTCCCCGGATGAACAACTCTCACCGCATTGACAACAAGAAACAACAAAGCAACTGCGACACATATAGCAATAATTGTCGAATTCTTTAACTTAACCATTTTTAACCTGCCTTGAATTATTTAATATCTCGGGGAATGATAGTTCACTAATCAACAAAAGTCAATATTTTAATCTTTGAGCAGACCTGGTAAAACTTTTTGCAGGAATGTCAGGCTTTGACCTTGCACGGAAGAACTGTGATAAATCCGTAGTTTTCGTCCGGAAGCAGTTCACTCTCAAACAGATAGACCGGGATATCAAAACTGTCATAATAAAAGGACAAAATCTCAAGGTTAGCATGGATAAAACTGAAATCCTCAGCATAAAATGCGATGTTAAAACCTTCACCGATAAGAAAATTAATAAAGTCGCCTGAAACTCCCGGAGAGATCAAAATCTCCAGCTGCTTGGAAAACGGCTCTTTAAAATAGTTAATCGATTCTCTGTATCTGTCATAATAATTTTCGTGTTTTGAACATATATCGCGGAGCTGCTTCAGCTTACCGATAAATGATGTATTTGTCTCTTTGATATTAACATAGACTACATGAAAGACTTCCGGATTATCATCAAAGAACTTGTTATAAAGATATATATAGTAATCTATCTTATCGGGATCGTATGTAAAGAAACTCCCGGTCTGATAAAAATCGTTTTTGACAAGCATTACTTCGCGGTTAGGATCGTCAATGTTATAAAAACGCTCCTCATCGATGATATTGATCGGTTCAAAGTATGAGTGCTTTTTGTTCTCTTCAAGGTATCTGTAAACTTCCTGGATCTCTTCCATCTTTATAGAACCGGAGTCTAAAGCAAGATACGGAGGTTCTGACTGAAATTTTAACCCCTTTTTGATGAACTCGTTCCTTATCGATGTCACAGGGAGTACCTGCAGATGATAAAAACTTGAGTATTCAAGGAGCGATGCCTTGTCAAGTTTCTCTATAGTCTCGATGATATCATCCTTTGACTCGCCGGGCAGTCCCACGATAAAATCGATTATCGGAGTTATCCCATTGTCGATAAGTTTCTTTGAGAGTCCAATCGGGTCGTACTCCTTACCGGTTCTCCCAGTAAACTCATTCACACCCGGAAAGAGCGTCTGCACGCCGATCTCAAGTTCATCAAACCCGGCAAGTTTCATCTTCTGGATCTCATAATCCTCGAGCAGTTCCGGCCGTATCTCGCCGAACAGCCTAATCCGTCTGTCATTCTTAATCCGCTCATTTATGATTATCTCAAGGATCTCGTCAAAACGATTCTTGTTCCTGTTTAGTGTCGGGGCAAGGAGATATAATTCATCTATGTTGAGGTTTATGAGGTTGGCAATCGACTTTTTTATGCTCTGAACCGGGAGTGATGAGAGTTTGGACTTCTGTTTGGAGTAGGCACAGTATGAGCATTGGAATGGACACCCTCTCTCAATCTCGAGATAAGCGAGTCCGTCATATTTGTAGTCCGTTGTGATAAGCGAATATTCCGGGATAAGCGCAGCAAGATCCGCCTGTCCTGTAGAAACTATATATTTGCAGGCGATATGAGTTTTGATATCACGAAGAATATCAAATATTATCTCCTCACCCTCACCATTCACCATAATATCAAACTCCGGAGTCATGTGATAATAACTGTCGCTGTTTATCTCAGCACCTCCGGTTATCGTAACGATCCCCGATTTTTTGAGTTCATGGGCGATGGAAATGTTGCGGTCAATATTCCACAAAGTCGAAGTAAAACAGACAACATCGGGAGCGAGCGACAATATCCTCTGGACGATGCCGCGGTTATTGAGCATATCTGTAACATCTCTCTCGAGTTTTATGAATGTGATATCGGTTATGCCTTTTATGCGGGACTGGGCCATAACATAATCGGCGAACAACTGATGATTACCCCTCTGATATCTGTCATAAATATCAGGTACTGGTAGATTAAGCAAAATAACTCTCATAAAGCCATCCCTTAAGATAAAAATCCGCCTCTAACTGGAGTTTGTGAATATATAGCATAAAATTCTAAAATACCTTAGTAAATTTATAAAAAAAGTTATTGTTTTTTGTAAATAATGGATGGAATTTTTTATAAGAGCTGCGCTCTTATATATCTGCCTTTGGGACTTGCTGTCTATCGAGGAGTTATTTTATAAGTGCGCAGCTCTTATGATCTCAGTATATTGCCGCCTGTCTTAACAAAAGCTACCAAACTCTCTCTTTTCCTGCGGAAAGAGGGAGTTTTACATAGCTTTTTTGACGCGCCGGCAATATCGGAGGGTAAAATTTGAATAGGAAGGACAGCGCAAGTCCATATGTGGTGTAAAATTGGGAATGGGGGATGGGGGTTTCAACTTCGGTGTTGCTTCTTTACAGTTTAAGAGACTCATTTTGTGAGTCTCTTTAATCTTATCTACTTTTAATCTTCTCTGAAGCTGTTTATTTGTCCAGTGACATCGGGGATGCTTTCCCCGACCTGTAGCATCCTTTGCTACAGATGTAGCAC
>JBFZEO010000319.1:0-6660 GCA_041306845.1 Spirochaetota bacterium | reverse complement strand
CCGCTCTTCCGATCTAAGTGTGTTTTTTAGGAGCTCAACAGCCTGTTGGGGCTTGCCGTCGTGGTTAAGAGTGTCGACGGTGTCAAAGCCTGTTGGGTTTATGCAGAATGTTGATAGGGTTAGTGCGATGAGTGTTGTTATTTTTTTTATCATGATTCCTCCGGTAAAGTTAAATGGTTCTTCCAAGAGATCAGTGATGATTTTTAGAAGTAAGATTATAATAATTGTTTAACGGATTTTTATCCACCTTTTTTACATAAAAAAATTAACCATTATTTTATTGAAAAAAACAATAAAAAGTTTAATATACAGTGGTTCTTTTAACACGGTTAGAGGAACCTTTCGTTTTAAATATTATAAGGAGAAAATCATGGATTTTGTTCAATCGCTAATTGAGAAATCAAAAAAACTGCAGAAAACTATTGTTCTGCCGGAAACTGAAGATGACAGGGTGCTTAAAGCCGCAGCTGAGGTGCTGTCAAAAAAAATCGCTAAATTAATCTTAATCGGTAACAAAGGGGTAATCAATAAGAGAGCCGGAGAATTGGGAATATCATTAGACGGTGCTCTTATTGAGGATCCCGCGGAATCAAAGTATACCGAAGAGTTTATTGATAAATATTTCAAAGCAAGGGAGAAGAAAGGCGTGACTCTTGCTCAGGCAACTGAGATTATGACCAAAGACAAGATGTTTTTTGGTTCGATGCTTGTTAATAAGGGACTTGCCCACGGACTGGTCGGCGGTGCGCTTAACACAACTGCCCATACGTTGCGAGCGATGATCCATTGTGTCGGTGTTAAACCCGGATTTAAAAATATAAGTTCATTCTTTATAATGGTGTCGCCTAATAAGTCTCTCGGCAGCGACGGGATTTTACTGTTCGGAGATTGTGCCGTTATCCCGAATCCTGATCCGGCTCAGCTTGCCGACATTGCCGAAGCGACAGCTGCTAACTTTAACCTATTTACGGGCGGAACTCCAAACGTTGCATTTTTAAGTTTTTCTACGAAGGGATCAGCGGACACCGATGAGACAAAGAAAGTTGTTGCCGGTTACGAAATGCTTAAAGCTAAGCGTCCCGATCTGAACTGTGACGGTGAACTGCAGCTCGATGCGGCTATAGTTCCAGAGGTTGGTTCCAAGAAATCTCCGGGTTCCAAAGTTGCCGGTAAGGCGAATGTGCTTATATTCCCGACACTCGATGCCGGTAATATCGGATATAAACTCGCCCAGAGATTTGGAAATTGTATCGCCCTCGGTCCGATCTTGCAGGGTGCGTCAAGACCGGTTAACGATCTTTCACGCGGATGCAGTGTAGAGGATATTGTAAATGTTGTTGCAATAACTTCTGTTCAAGAGTAATATCTTTTTTAGTTCCATGAGCTGCCCTGCTTTTTTGGGCAGCTCCATTTTTTAAATTAAGGGATTTTTATGAAAAATATTTTTGTGCTTTTATCTCTGACTGTTTTAATCATCTCTTGCGGTAATAGTAAAGCTGTTGTTGCGACTTACAAGTCCGGGAATGTGACTGTCGGCGAGATTGAAGATATATTTAAAAATATACCGATGGAAGAAAAAGTGAAGATGCAGTCTGTTGAGGACTTTTATAAGCTGGCAAGGAAGGTTGCCATTGAAAAGATAATACTCAATGAGTCTGAAAAAAACGGACTTCGTGATGACAAGACTGTTTTAAAAGAGATTGAAGTCTTAAAGAAGGAACTGCTTTTTGATAAACTTAGAGAGAAAAATGTTCTGTCCAAGGTTAAAGTGACCGAGGACGATTATCATAAATATAAAAAAATATATGAGTTGTATCAGATCGTTGTAAGAACGGATACGTTAAGCGAGGAGCGTCTCAAAAAAGCTAAATCTACACTTGAAACTCTGAGAAAGTCGATAAAGACAATCGATGATTTTAAAAATGCAGCTAAGAAATACTCAGAAGATGTCAGCGCTTCAAACGGCGGTTATCTCGGCAAATTGAGGCTCGGCATAATGGATGATGCTATCGACTCGGCTATCCAGAAGTTGAAAGTGAAAGAGGTTTCGCCGATTGTTGAGACTTATTCCGGTTATCACCTTCTCTATGTGAATGGAGTTGAGGAGATCGATCCCAAAGAGCTTTATTCTGATAAAAAACTCTATGACACCATTAACGGAGACAAGACAGAGGCGCAAGAAAATAGATGGTTCAAGAGCATGCTCGGAGAACCCGGTCTAAAGATAGATTATGATGCTGTTAAGAATGGGACTCCTGATAAAACAGTTATAAAACTCAAAGATAAAATAGTTACAAGAAAAGATATCGAGGATCGGATTAAGGATTTGCGGCAGAACAATGCATTCCCGGAACCGACAGAGGGGGAGCGGCGGGAGTTAATCGAGAAGACAGCCATCAAACTTGTACTCGACACAAAACTTAACGACACATCGGTGTTGTCCGACCCGGAAGTTAAAAGGCAGCTTGATCTGAGCATAAATTATTATCTTATGAATGTTTATATAAGCAGGAATCTTAAAAAAGCCGAGATAACGGATGCAGAGATAAAGAAATTTTATGATGACAATATCGTTACTCTGTTTACTTTTAAGGATGAACGCAATAAAGATATTATTCAGCCGATGGGTGAGGTAAAGGGATTTATCGTTCAGAAACTTGAAGCATCGAAGGAAAAAGAGTCGAGGTATGATCTGTACAGGAAGCTTACTTCTGATGAAAAACTCGTTATAAATAACGATGTTGTTGAATATGTTAAGAATAAACTCGCAGTAAAAAAATAGGTTAAGTTTGCTGTGTAAGAGGTTTTTGTGGATAGTTATATTTTATTTATAGATTCCGGTATAGGCGGCATCTCAATCCTTGACAGACTGCTTGAGAAACGTTCCGATCTTAATGTCATATTTTATGCAGATGCGGAGCACTTTCCCTACGGCGGCAAGGATGAAGTAACAATTGGTTCATATCTGTATAATATATACGAAGAGATGAAAGTACGGTTTAAGATAGAACTGATAGTTATTGCATGCAACACCGCATCAGTATCGGCGCTTGACTATTTACGCTCCAGGGTAACCATTCCCATAGTCGGAACTGTACCCGCTGTCAAGGTGGCGTCAGAGATGTCTAAGACCGGTAAAATAGGGATAATTGCAACGGAGACGACTGTCAAGCTCAACTATCTCGGCAATCTCATAAAGAAGTTTGCGTCTGATAAGGAAGTTATCATCAAGGCGGCGCCGGGTCTTGTCAGTGCTGTTGAGGGGTTTTATGGCGAGGTTCAGTTGGATGGAGTTGTGGTTGATGAATTGAGCAGTTTCCTCGATGTCGGGATTGATTGTTTTGTGCTGGGATGTACTCACTACTCGTTCGTTAAGGATAAGATAAACGATTTTTTTGGCGGTCGGGTGAATGTTATAGACTCTTGCGACGGTGTGAGTAACCGTGTTTTATCGCTGCTGCCGTCAGGTGTTATAAATAGTGAACCGGAAAAGATACTTTTTGTCAGCGATAAAAGTGTTAAACCCAGATATGAGGAACTTAATAAAAAAATGAAGATTTTTAAAACGATTTATTATAAGGATAAAGTTTGGCAGAAGGGATAGTTTTGTGGGGAGTTAAATCTATATTTTATGTGTGCGACAATGTGTCCGGCAAGGAATATAAATGCACGATAAAAGGTAAGATTCTTGAAACCGATTTTGATTTGAAGGGGAGAATAGAGACGACCCCGATAGTAGTCGGCGATATTGTGACTTTTGATATTGTCGATGAGAGTTCAGGTGTCATTCTCAACAAACACAAGCGGAGGAACGAGTTTAAGCGCCTGAAACTCGGCGGGAGAACAGTGCAGACCATAGTCGCCAATATTGATATACTGGCTGTTGTAGACTCGGTTGTTTCCCCTCCGTTGAGGCCGTTTTTTATAGACAGGTGTCTTTTTACTGCCGATTACATGGGAATAGAATCTGTCATTATAATAAATAAAACAGATCTTATAGAGAGAGCGCAGGTTATAGAGCTGAATAAAATTCTTAAAGTCTATGAGAGTCTCGGCTACAAAACGATGAAGTGTTCAACAATAAATAATAAAGGTTTGAAAGAGATAAAGGATCTGTTTACCGGAAAACTGGTTAGTTTTAACGGTAGATCGGGGGTAGGCAAGAGCTCGCTGATTAAAACAATTGATCCCTCGGTCGGCGACATAAAGATAGGCGATGTCAGTGCTAAGTTTAACAGAGGTGTGCATACAACAACTTATGCGCGAATTTTTAAGACAAACGCCGGTTTTGATGTGATCGATACTCCCGGGATAAGGGAACTCTCAGTATTTGTGGGCAGACGGGATAATGTTGAGTCTTTTTTTAAAGATTTTGATCCATTTAGATCGGACTGCAAATTTAAAAGCTGTCAGCATATTGACGAACCCGGTTGTGCTGTCAAAAAGGGTGTTGAGTCCGGGCAGATTGCGGACTTTAGATATGAGAGTTATCTGAGGATACGGGAGACTGTTTTTAGCATAGATGATTCTAAATTATAATCCGGTGATCGCGGGAGAATAGATGCTGACACTTTTATATGACAATCTGATGAGTTGGATGCTTATAAATCTGATACTTGCCTTCATCCCCCTTGTGATGGCTTTTATTATATTTAACAGAAGATTTTGGAAAAAGAATATTTTTCTTAATGTATTTCTGATTTTTTCATCTGTGATTTTTTTCCTTTTTCTGCCAAATGCTCCGTATACTCTTACTGATCTCATTCACCTTGTACGGCAGATTAAGGATTATAAATATTTCAGGATTAAAGATGTTGAGATAATGTTTTTTCTGATACCGGAATACCTTGTTTTTATATTTTTGGGATTGAGTTTTTATACGATAGCCTTAAAGAAGTTTATTACGTTTTTATCGGGATATGTTAATAACAACAAAAAACTGCTTTTTGCGATAAAAGTTGCCGTACACTTTCTGATGAGTATCGGAGTTTATCTCGGACGTGTATACAGATACAGTTCATGGGATTTTATTTTTCATATTAACAGGATGATTGGTGTTATTGGTGCTGATTTAAGTGACAGATATATCTATTTATATGTTATATATTATACAGTTGCTTTTACTGTGATCTATGAGCTGCTTAAGATTTTCTTAGAAAGATTTATTCTCAATAAAATATCTGTTGAGCAGGATTTAAAAAAGCCGTAAATCAGTGGAGGGATAAAAATTATGGGGAAGAGTTTATTTAATCAGGAAACCGGTAAATTCACACTTAATGACGACAGCGGGACACAGAAAAATGCCGTTGTCAACGCAAGAACGTCTCAGCCTCGCCTTGAAGTCGGAGGACAGTCAAAACAACTGTCTAACAAGAGTTTTGCAATCGGAAGGGATAAATCCAATCAGATAATTATCGCTGATACAAAAGTTTCGAGATTTCATGCGATGGTTGTTTTTGAGAATGAGGAAGCGTACATTAAAGATACAGACAGCACCAACGGCACATTCCTCAACGAAAAGCAGCTTGAGCCTGGGAAAAGATACAAACTCAACGACAAAGATAAGATAAAAGTCGGAACAACTGTTTTGACATATTACAGATAGGTTGTCTGGTTCATCTTGTCGAGCCGTTTAGCGAGGAGTTTTGAGAGAAACAATCCGTAGTTCGGGTACTGCTTAACTATATTGATAAAAGTATTTTTTTGCAGTTCGATCAGTTTTCCTTCGGTTTTTGCCTTGATGGTTGCTACTCTCTTGTTGTTGAGCAGGAATGCCATCTCTCCCAAGAATATGTCTGACGGATCGAGAGTGGCTATGATTTTATCGCCAAGCATGACGTTATATGAACCGTTTATTATATAGAACAGGCTGTTTGACCTCTCATTCTGCTGGAAAACCGTGTCTCCAGGTCTTACCTCGATTATTTTCTGATCGATAAATCCTTTCGGGAAATTTTTATCGCTCTTATCTGACTTAAAAATTACAGTTACTTCGTTGCCGATTTCGTTGTATTTTATAGAATGGCAAAAATGTTTTGAAAGGTAAATTCCCCTCCCGTTCAATTTGGCAAGATCAACATCATTTAAAGGATTATAAACTGTTTTTGCATGATTAAATCCTTTTCCGCAGTCCTTGATCGTAAACTCGATGTATTCATTTGAATATTTATAATCAAGGCACACTTTTCGACTGCTTATTTTCGGGTCTTTGTTCTTTGATGCGATCAGATCGTTTATGAGTCCGCCGTTTTCGAGGAACTCCGATTTTTCATCGTAGGTCAGTTCACAGTTTCCGTGTTCAATCCCATTCATAATAAGCTCGGTGAGTGTGATCCTTATCGAGTTCTCAGTTGACTGGTTAATGAGTTTTTCGTTGAGAAGGGTCGTTGTGATTATGTTCACATATGAGGTGACCATTGACGGATCGTTGTCAATTGTGAAGGAACCAATTTTCTGCTGCAGGAATGAGTCTGTTATTCCCCGTTTTACGAGTGTGTTTTTATTGATGAGGAGTATTTTTAGCAGTCTGTTCAGCAGATAGTTTATCTCAGTTTCCGGGATATACGAGAGGATATTCAAATTTGAAAGCTCTTTATTGTAATCGGCGGCACTTTCCGGATAGATTATTATTATTCCTGTGGAGTGCAGCCACGGGTCATC
>JBFZEO010000317.1:0-4466 GCA_041306845.1 Spirochaetota bacterium | reverse complement strand
AACTATAGGATCAACACTGTATACGCCGGGAGTTCCGCTCTGTTTGAATGGTAAATTACCTCCGGATATCTCAACTCCGTCCGCAGGATTTATAAAAACATAGGAACAGCTCTTTATATCTCCAAATTTTACAACAGAAAGATCTAAAGTTGCCTTTGAGCCATAAATTTTACCGGCCCAATTTGCAATTATCTTATCAATATCAAATTTTGGCGGACTTCTATCTATCCAAAATTTCTTCGATTTCTCGTTACCATCAACATAATTATCCTTAGGTTTTATTTTTATGGAATACTTACCTTCCGGGAACGATCTCAGATCTACAAATGTAGAATAAGAATTCTTTCCATCGACAGAAGTATTATATACTGAGGTATTTTTATCATCAACAAGATCAACAATAACCTCTTTACCGATTTCATCATCTTTAACTGCGCCATAAACCGGTATAAACCCGGAAAAACTGTCCATCTCATTAAACCCGGAGATATCGGCAACCGGCTTCTCAAGCTGATCATCAAGGATAAGATTTAACTCTTTCTGTATTCTGTTATCAGCAACGTCTGTAACCTCAGCAATAACGGAGTACGAACCGGACTTAAACTTCGACGGATCACCCAAGGCTGCAATATCAACGTTATATTTCCAGAAAGGATTTCCGGGAATAATATCCACATCTTTAGCTATATCGCTAAAACCTGCGCCTTTTACTTTTATAGTAACTTTCTTTATATCAACGTTATCTTTGGCATAACCATAAACAGTGAATCTATCCCCTATTTTCTGCTTATTAGCCGGGTAATTAAATCCAATTTCTGGTTTTTCTCTGTCGATTATGACCGTAAGCGGGAAAAAACCCTCACTTCCTGCATAATCGGTAGCTTTAATCCATATTACCTGAGCTCCGCTTCCGAGTTTAGCAGTATCGATAGGAAATTCCCAGCTGCTCTTCTCTTTAAATGACCCGGAAGTCCTGTTCATAGAAACTTTATTAAAAGAGTATCTCTCGTCAATCGAAAATTCTACACTCTTAATTCCATTCATATCATAAGCTTCACCACCGACCTTCTTAGTCCCGGACACTACTGCCCCGGAGTTTAATGTCTTCACTGTAACAAGCGGAACCTTTCTGTCAAGAATAAACGGTACTGTGTAAAATTTTGATTCAACACCATTAATATCATATACCTTGAATGTTAATTTATGTATACCATCATTCATCGAGGTTGTATCAAGATCATAAAACCAAAAATCCGTACCGGTACAAACATACTCTTTTTTTTCAGAATCGATAAACATAGTAATCCTGTCAACTTTATCATCATCATAAGCTGTTCCGACCACCATTAGATTACCAGGCACTCTCGATCTGAATTTTGGATTTATTATATTAAGAGCTGGGATATCCGACTTTGGATCTATTTTTAGATTTATGGCAGCCTCTTCATTCTCATTATCCATAGAGTCTTTAGCAACAACTGATATACTCCACGTTCCAGGTTTAGTTTTCTGAAAAGTCTCTATATCAATTATCCTGCTCCAGTTATAAGTCCCCTCAACAAGTTGATATCCGTCATCTTTCTGTTTTAATTTTTCCTGAATACTCTTTTTAGCAATGAGTAATTCATTCTTTCTTTTATTTGCTTCAGAAATTCTTAGATTAACCTGACCTTTATTTATTAAGATAGGATCAAGTTCCTCTTTTTTATTTATCTTGATTATGGAGTCTACACAATTATTTAATTCAACATTGAGTGCCTTTAATTCTGCAATTATTTTCTTTAGTTCCTCATTTACCGCCAACAATTCAGATCTCAAGGCATTTTTCTGATCCTCTTTCTCTTTCTTTATCTTCTCGTTTTGTTCTTTTAACACAGCGATCTTTGCATCTACCCTCTCTTTCTGCAAACGTTGTCGCTCTTCCTCTCTCTTTTTAGCTTCAAGTTTATCTGCTTTAACAGCATCTACCTTCTCTATTTCGGAGTTTTTCTTCTCGTCTTTAAGTAAAGTTATTTTGTTGGCAATATCCTCAATTTTTGCATTTAGCTCATCTATAGCTGTAGCTAATTCTGCCTTTTGTAAAGATAATGACTCTTTTGAGGCATTAAGATCCCCTATCTTAGTTGCAACCTTCTCCCTCTTTAAATTATCATCGATCTCCTTCAGTCTTTTATTGAGACTTTCGAGTTCGCTCTTATTTTTAGCCAAATTTGATTTCGCCGAATCCTGTTCAAAGATCAACTCATTGAGTCTGTCATCAAACCCGCCTGTTTGACCAAAAGAACCAAAGAAAGGAATAACAATTAATAAAATTAAGATTAATACAGAAGATTTTCTAATCATGTCTTTACTCCAATTTAACTTTTTACAATACCCCTCAAACCCATTGTAATAATATTCTCGTCATAGTATCGAGATAAAATTAACAAACATAAGCTTGCAGTCTCTTAAACATTAGACTTTTTGTAGATTTTACACTTTATCAAGAAAAATATACAACATTAAAATAAAAAAAACAATACATAAATTACACATTTTTAATATTTATTTTACAAAGTCATTTTTTATTTACAATTTAGAGTTATATAGGACTAAAAATCATTTATTTTTCTATTTAGATTAAGTGTCAATTTTATTCATGAACATAAAAAATAATATTTAACTTCCTAAATGCAACTAAAAATGATATACGGTGAATTGTAAAATTATTAAAACTATAATAGTATATTGCATTGCAGGAGATGATATATTGTTAATATCTGAAATCTTTAAAGAGAGTAACATTTTAATAAATCTCAAAAGCAAACTTACAACAGAGGTTTTTAATGATCTCGTCTCCAAAATGTGCGAGATTGAGGATCTTGACAGAGAAGACGAGATAATAGAAGTTCTTTTAGATCGTGAGTCAAAACGAACTTCCGGTATTATAAAAAATGTTGCCATTCCACACGCAAAGATACCGAACTTAGACACAATTTACGGCATGATCGGGATATCAAAGAGAGGGATCGATTTTGACTCACTCGATAAAGCGCCTGTACACCTTGTATTCCTGCTGACAGCTGACATCGATGATCCGGAAACCCATCTCAAGGTACTAAAAAACCTTGCCCTACTTCTGCAGTCTGATAATTTTTATGAGAATGTTACCAATGCAAAATCACCGGCAGAAGTTGTCTCAATAATAAAAGATTACGAGAAGAAGCTGTCTCAATCCAAATACTAATTTAAAAGGTTCTAAAACCTAAAATTTGAATTTTACTTAACAATACCCAATTTGATCTTAATATCTGCTTGAGAACACCCGTTAAAAAAAATCCTTTTTGATCTGCCAGACAATCCGCTTTTTATAACAACATCATTCTTTTTTAATCCGGTTAAATCAGATAAATACTCGACGAGGAGCAAATTTGCCTTCCCGTCAACCGGAGGTGCTTTTAGTTTAATCTTTATATCATCTCCATACATGCCGCTCACTTCATTAATCGACGAACCGGGAACTATGTGAAAACCTATCAAACATCCATTTTCTGTTTTTTTGACAGACATGAGACAAACTCCGCTATATTTGCTATTTTTTTAAAATCTTTTTCTTTAAAGAACTCTTTCTTGACAATGATGATCTTTTTTTATGATAAAAAATAGAATAAGCAAGAGCAAGGAATCCTGCAAATCCCAAGTATATAAATCCATTCCCATAACCGACTTTATACATAATATATGCACCGACAATGCAAAAGATGCTAACGCCGAAACTTACCGATTTAACAACAGTGACCTTGAGATTATCCAGTCGATCATCGATCTCCTCAAAGTCAACCTTAAATTTCATCACCCCTGTATCAAGACTGTCCAGCAGGAAATCAATCCGTGAAGGGAGCGACGCCGCTATCTTTGCGTTTTTTTTGATATATTCCAGACCCGTATCAAAAATATCACTTATATTTCCGCGAAGCAGTCTGTCTGCGAATGGTTTAAATTCCTCATAAAGCTTAAATTTGGGGTTAAGAACTGCTATTATTCCAGCAAGAGTACTTGTTGTCCTGCCGAGATATGCCCATTCTATGGGAAGATTAAACGGTTGTGAATAAATTATTTCAATCAAATCATCCATGACTGGCGAAAGATCAACGCTCTGTATGGACTGTTTATCCAGATTGACTGTTTCTATAATCTCATCAAAAAAATACTCAAGCACAGGAAGAAGCGAATATCTGTTGATCCCCTTTTTTATAAATCCCAATCCGTAAAGGATATCTATTATCCCGCGGTAATCCTTCGATATAAGCGCCCTTATCCCATTCTTAATGCCGCTGCTCATCTGCTCTGTTATCTCGCCGGACATCCCGAAATCGAGCAAAACGATGTTATTATCAGATGTTACGAGAATGTTGCCGGGGTGCGGATCAAAATGGATAACTTTGATAAATAAAAATTGTTCCAGATAAACCAGATCGGAAGAGCGT
>JBFZEO010000316.1:0-3273 GCA_041306845.1 Spirochaetota bacterium | reverse complement strand
TTGCTGAACAACTCAAAAATTGGACAATTTTATGAAAAAACATCTATTAGCTGCTGTGATATTTATCATTTGCAGTACATTCACATTCTCACAAAACCTCGACCCTGACAAACTTATAACGCAATACATAAAGACGTCGTGGACATCGGCTGACGGACTTCTGTCAGACACCGTAGTTGATCTGATGCAGGATAAAAACGGATTTATACTTATCGGAACTTATGACGGTCTTGTGAAATTTGACGGTATCAAGTTTGAAACGGTCAATAAATATACAAACACGGAGTTTAACAGTGTGTCGGCGCGAGTCCTCCTTGAGGATAGGAATGGAGATCTGTGGGTCGGAACAAACGGTGACGGGCTTGCATATTTTCACAATAAAAAAGTAAAAATGATCAAGATAAAAGACGGGCTGCCGGATGAATCTATAAGATCGCTTTGCGAGGATAGAGAGGGGCGGATCTGGATCGGTACAACTAAGGGGATCTGTTTTTATAAAAATGGAAAGATTAAGCGGATCGGGAATAAAATCCTAAATAATAATTTGATTGAGTTTATATCTTGTGACAGGAACGGAACAGTCTGGACTGCAACTCCGGAGAAGGGACTTCTGAAATTTGATGGAAACGATTTTATTTCTTATGATGATTATAAAGAGTTAAAAGAGAGAACATTTATGGATCTCTTTAATGATTCGGACGGTTCGTTTTGGTTTGCAACTAAAGAGTCCGGTGTTATCAGCCTTAAGGATGGTAATCTGAAATTTTATAATAAATCAAACGGATTTGAAGCGGATAAAGTTAATTCCATCTTTAAGGATGATACGGGAGCCATGTGGTTTGCAACGGATTCCGGTGTTATAAGAATTCATAAAGGAAAGATATCTGTTTATAATGAAAGTTCCGGTCTTGTGAATAATATAGTTGAGAAAAAAATCCAGGATAGAGAGGGGAATATTTGGCTAGCTACGGGCCGCGGCGGGATAGAAAAATTATCAGCCGGTAAATTCCTGAATATAACATCGGCAAACGGATTGGCACATGATACAGTTAATTGTGTCGCTCAGGACAAAAACGGAGATATCTGGATCGGTACGGACTCAGGATTGAGTATTTGGTCAAGAAATACCATTCTCAAAAACTATATAACTGAGTACTTTAATAATCTGCGCATCAGAAATATATATAAAGATAATAACGATGCCATGTGGGTTTCAACATACAGCGACAAGGGATGTGTAAGATTTAAAGACGGGATTTTCAAAAACTATTCTGAGAAGGGCGGTTTGTCCGGTAATCGAGTCAGAGTAACATTCCAGGACAGTTTAGGAAGGATATGGATCGGAACAACAAACGGTCTCAATCTTATCAGAACTGACGGTAGTATTAAAACTTACAAAAGATCAGATGGACTTAGTAATGATTATATCATGTGTATTTATGAGAATATTGATAATAATATCTGGGTTGGAACGGACGGCGGCGGGATAAATATCCTCGATGAAAATGGTCGGTTTGCACCATTTTCTGCTAAAGATGGGCTGTCCGGCAATGTGGTTTTTAAGATTTATAAAGATAAAAGCGGTATAGTGTGGATTTCAACAGGATCGGGAGTCAGCAGATATGACAACGGCAGGATAACGAATTTTAATGTCGGTAACGGACTTCTTAATGACTCTGTGTTTGAACTGCTTGAGGACAGCCGGGGCAAGTTCTGGATGACAACGTCAAAAGGCGTTTTCTATGTGAATAAATTTGACATGAATTCATATTCAAAGGGGAATGAAAACAAGTTGAAGGTTGTTGCTTATGACAAGAGTGATGGTTTAAGCTCCGGAGTTACGGCAACGTCGTGGTCGGCAATTGACAGTACCGGTAAGATCTGGTTTTCTACGTTGAATGGGACGGCGGTTATAGATCCGTCAAATATCATTCTGAATACATATCCGCCTCTCATATCTATAAAAGAGGTTCTACTTGACTCATCAAAGGTTTCGGCAACTGATAAGGAGGTTGTTGTTAATCCTGATAATAGAAGAATTACCATTAATTTTACTGCTTTAAGTTTTTCTGTACCGGAAAAAGTTTTGTTTAGATATAAACTCGATGGGTTTGATAAGGATTTTTCTGAACCAACGACGTTGAGATCTGCGACTTATACGAACATTTCCCCGGGGAAATACAAATTCAAGATAAAAGCAGCTAACAATGACGGGATCTGGACGACTGAGGATGCACAAATAATAATTATCCAAAAGCCCAAGTTTTATCAGAATATATGGTTTTACATTTTCTTGTTTATAGTAATAGCGCTGAGTATCTACCTTATATATCGCATGAGGGTAAAACATCTTAGGATGCGGCAGGAGGAACTGGAAGGGCTTGTTAAGATGCGTACTGAGGATCTCGTGAAGGAGAAAGAGAAGTCAGAAGAGCTGCTCCTCAACATCCTGCCGCAGCCGATAGCCGAGCGTCTCAAAAAAGGTGAAAGCACGATAGCCGATACTTTTGTCGATGTCACAATAATCTTTGCCGATATTGTGAATTTTACCCATTTTAGCTCACAGATATCTGCGTCAGCCATTGTTTATTATCTCAACTCACTTTTTTGTGAATTTGATCAGCTCACTTATAAATATGGTATTGAAAAGATAAAAACAATCGGCGATGCCTATATGGCAGTTGCCGGACTGCCGCAGGAGAGGGCAGACCATGCTGAAGTTATTGCAGATCTCGCTCTTGACATGTTTAATGTTCTTGATAAGATAAACAAAGAGATGGGAATCGATCTTAAGATAAGAATTGGGATAAATTCCGGATCGGTGATAGCTGGAGTTATAGGAAAACGTAAGTTTATCTACGATTTATGGGGCGATGCTGTTAATGTTGCCAGCAGAATGGAACATTACGGAGAAGCTGATAAAATTCAGATAAGCGAATCAACTCATAAACTTATATCAGACAAGTTTGTGTGCGAATTTAGAGATGAGATGGATATAAAAGGTAAGGGTGTAATGAAAACTTATTATTTAAATAGAAGAAAAGATGTTTAAAATAAAGGTTTTTGTTTTTATATCGATGCTTTTACTGCTTGTAAATATAGAAATAGTCGCTGTGCTTCCTGACTCGGTAGTTTTGCCATTCCCGACAAAATATAATTACACCCAGACTAAGAACGATTGCGGACCTTATAGTGTTTTTGCAGTGATGAATTATTACGGATTTAACAGGAAGATTGAAGATATTCTGAAGGATTTTAAAGATTACCGTTTAA
>JBFZEO010000315.1:0-8073 GCA_041306845.1 Spirochaetota bacterium | reverse complement strand
ATGCTGACTATCGAGCCGGAGACGACACTTTTAAAGTTGCTACAGAAGATCGTGCGTATCTTAATTTTCAGTTAAGAGGAGTACTTGTTAAAACTCCAAGATTCCAGTGGACAATGTTCGGTACGCTTTTTGATTTGTTAGATGTTGCAGGGAATGGTGTTGGAGTCAACATAAATGCCTCTCTGGGAATGAGCTTTAATGTTGATTTATATTAAAAATATCTGGAGTAAAAAGTGATCTACAAAAAACCTATTATATTTTATAATCAGAAGTCTGGTTCAATAAAGAAGACGCAGGCAAGATTTGATCTTATATATAAAAAGATAATATCTAAGCTAAATCTCTCAGAAATAGAAGTCTTTCTCCTGAAAGACATGGGGGCTTCGGACAAGCGGATCCGAGATTTGATCGCTAAAAAAACCAATGATTTAATTATTATACTTGGAGGGGACGGCACCATCTCTTCGGTCTGTAATATACTTATGGAATTCCCCGAGGAAGATAGGATACCAATTTTCCCAATACCGACAGGCAGCGGCAACTCTCTTTTACTGGATCTAAATATTAATAATCCATTAGAGGCGATAGAAAGATTTGATTCTGAGAATACAATAAAGATGGATGTAATTGAGGTAGAAGAGGTTGAATCTGCTAAAACAAGATACTGCATAAATCTTATAGGAATGGGTTTTATTTCTGATATAGTTGATTTTGCAATAAAACATAAAAACAGATTTGGGGGAATGTCTTATTTTATGGCAGTCTTCATGGGATTAAAGAAATTTCTTCCATATAAGGTCACTATAAAACATGACTCAGGAAAATTTGATTCTGATAGGGTTTTTTTCTTAACAGTTTCAAATACTATATTTACCGGCGGTAAGATAATGATAGCACCTGAGGCGAAATATGATGATTCAATCCTCGATATTATAATCTTGCATGATATTAACAGATACTCATTTCTTCGAGGGTTTATGGACACATTCCGCGGAAAACATATAAACCACAAAGGATGCACTTACATCAAGTCAAGCTCGCTTGAGATATCTGCGACACCTAAATTTCGCTTGATGCCCGATGGAGAACTGGAAGGGACGTCGCCAATAAAAATTAGAGTCTTGCCAAAACAGATAAAGATTGCGTTGTCAAAATGAAAATTAAATTATATGATTTTCTTAAATATGTTATTACTTTTGTCATGTGGGCATCTTTCTGGACATTTGCAATAATACTGATTCCACTATTTATTTTTATAAGTTTATTTGTGAGAACTGAGAAAATTAAAAACTTCATGGTTTTTTGCATATGCAGAGTACTCCATTTGTCGGTTTTACTTTTTCCACGGATTAAGAATACAGGCAAAAACACAATTGATTTTCCAGTTATCTATGTTGCTAATCATGTGAGTTTCTTTGACCTTTTTATTTTTGGGAGCGTACTGCCTGGTAACCCTCGAGGTTTTGAGAATGTGAAGCACTTTAAATATCCGGTATACGGCTGGTTTATTTCACATTTTGGGCAGATACCCATAGATACAACGAGCCGTAAATCCATTCTACACTCTATAAGATATGCGTCTGAGAAAATAAATAACAAGGAAAGAAGTATTTTATTGATGCCGGAGGGAACTCGAACTCGCAACGGGTTAATAGGGCAATTTCACTCTGGAGCATTTTTGCTCTCCATTGAGACCGGAGTTCCAATAGTTCCTGTTGTTTTCAAGAATCTTTATGAGCACACGAATGCAGCTGATTATTTTATAAAACCCGGGATTATTGATGTTGTCATCGGGGCTCCCATTCTCCCGCAAGATTTCCCGAACAAAGAGGAGATGCAGAGTTATACCCATAATTATATGTCACAACTTCTGGAGGAGTAGTCTTTTGAGAATAGATAAATTTCTAAAAATATCTTTGCTTTTTAAAACAAGAAGCGGAGCCGAAAAAAGCATTGAAGATGGACACGTCTTAATTAACAATAAACCGGCCAAACCATCGTCAAATATAAAAATTAATGATATAATAACCCTCGTCCTACCCGCAAAGACTCTTTGCTACAAAGTAATCATGCTTGCAGAAAAAAATGTTACAAGAGAACAGGCTAAGGATCTATATGAATTATTAAGCGAGGAAATAAATGAGTTCTAACAACAGAAAACCCTTTGAGCTGCTTGTGCCGGCCGGGTCTCCCGAGGCTCTTTCGGCGGCAATCGGTGAGGGGGCTGATGCGGTCTATCTTGGATTAAAAGATTTCAACGCCAGGATAAGGGCAAAAAATTTCTCGTATAACCAGTTTGAGGCAATAGTAGACAAGCTGCATGGAATGAATAAGAGAATTTATGTAACTTTAAATACTGTCTTTGAAGAGAGAGAGGCTCCGCAAATTTACAACCTGTTAAAATATCTATCGCTTGTTAAGCCTGATGCGATAATTGTACAGGATACCGGTATCATAAATATGTGTTCTAAGTTTTTTCCGGAAATAAATGTGCACGCATCAACGCAGATGAACATCTCCTCGGCGGAAGGATTAAACTTTTTATCAAGGTACAATGTTAAGCGTGTCGTATTATCGCGGGAACTTGATTTGACTCAGATAAAACAGATAAAAGCTAACAGTTCCGCGGAGATTGAGATTTTTGCACACGGAGCTCTTTGTGTCTGCACTTCCGGATTGTGTCTGTTTTCAAGTTATTTTGGAGGTAAGTCTGCCAACCGGGGGCGATGTACTCAGGCGTGCAGAAGATACTATTCTAATGGAACTGGAGAAAAATCCGGTTATTATTTCTCGCTAAACGATCTGATGTTAATAAAATATATTCCCGATATCATAAGCGCAGGTGTAAATTCTATAAAAATAGAGGGAAGAATGAAGTCTTATCAATATATAGCAGCTGTTACAAAGGCGTATCGCTATATGATCGATAACTGTTTTGATGACTATGAAAGAGCACTCGAAGTTTCACTTGAGATACTAAAAAACGACTTTGCAAGAAAGAAAACCGAATATCTGTTTGTGGATCCTTTAAATAAGAAAATATTGACAAAAGATGGTTCCGGCCAGACTGGAATTTATCTTGGTAAGGCAATTAAGAATAAAACAAAGGCTTCTAAAAATTATTTTGCGATAAAGAATAGCCAAAATATAGGTGTTAACGACTCAGTTAGAATCCAGAGTGCTGAAGATAAAAATAGATCAACTCTGAAAATAAAAGATATTATGCTTGAGGCTGATATTGTATGGATCGAATCCGGGGAACATCAGATAAATCCGGGTGATGAGGTCTATCTGATTAATAAGCATATTTTTGAATCCAAGTATCAATCCATAATTCCTAATAATCTATCAAAGTACAGGCGGCATCCTGGGATACAGCAAGTTCCTCAGCTTCCACAAACTAAGATGAAGCCGTTGCCATTATTACCGGAAGGTTTTTATGTAAAGGTCGGTGATCCTAAGGATTTATATATCGTGCAGTCTGATAAGCCGACACGAGTTATCGCTCATACTAATAAATTAAACTATGAGGAGTTGTTCTCCACTGTTTATAGAACAGGATTTTCTGCTGCTAATGTGCTGATTTATCTCGAACCGATATTTAATCAGTATGATGAAGATTGGCTTAAAAATACTTGTGATTATTTTATAAGTAAAGGTTACACAAACATAATTGTCAATAATCTTGCGCAGTTAAATATTCTACGAAACAAGGATGTTAATGTAATTGCCGGGCCGTATCTGTATACTTTTAATAGTTATGCGATAAATTTACTGAAGGAGAATAAAATAAGACATTTTATAGCTCCTTATGAAAATAGTAAGAAGAATCTGCTGTTGTCAACAGAGAAGGTTAACAAGGATGATGCTTTGATAACTGTTTTTGCATATCCGGAACTTTTTCAGATATCTTCAAAGCTTGATTTTGAAGGGAAAGTTTTGACAGACAATCTTAATAAATATAATTTTTTTATAACAGATACACGAAGTAAAATTTCCATTCTACCGGAATCTCCGTTTTGCATATCAGACAAAATACCGGAGTTAAAAAAGAAAGGTTTCAGTAGATTTATAATTGATATTGCTTATTCTGGTATCACAAAAGGCATATACAAAGATCTTATAAAAACGATAAAGGACTCTAAGTTGATCGAAAAGAGTTCAAGGTTTAACTGGAAAGAGGGCTTCTTCTTTGATAAGAAAGAGAGTGCGGCAGTAAAAAGCGACGATCTTAATCTGGATTAGTTCCGTCTCTTGCGTCAGTTAGTTTTACGGCAACATTATAGGCGCTTATAAAGCTATTTATATCCGCCTTGCCTGTACCGATAAGATCAACCGCAGTTCCATGGTCAACGCTTGTTCTTATGAGTTTCATTCCGTAACTCAGGTTTACGCCGTCTGAGAAGGACAGCATTTTGAATGGAATGAGCCCTTGGTCATGATAGCAAGCAACAAAAACGCTGAATTTATTTATATTTTGAGGCGTGAATGCTGTATCTGATGGCAACGGTCCAATCACCCTTAAAGTGTTTTTATTTAACTCAGAAACAACTGTTTTCATGAAAAATTCTTCTTCACCGAGTAATCCATTCTCACCGGCATGAGGGTTCAGGCCGAGAAGACAGACCGGGCGTTTATCACTAAATTCAGCTGCCATTTTTATTGCTGTTTTTAGTCCGTTAGTTACAACGGATTCGTTTATTGAATCGGGGACATCTTTTAGTGGAATATGTGTTGTTAATAAGAGTATTTTTAGAGTATTGGAGACAAAAGTCATATATACAGAGCTTTCATCCCATTCTTCCATAATAAACTCGGTGTGGCCATGAAATTTATTGTCGATAATATTGATGTTTTCTTTGCTTACTGGTAAAGTAACAAGCGATGAAAAAAAACCGTCTTTTACAAGTTTACAGCCAATATCTATTGTTTTATATGCAATTTCTCCGTCTAATTTGTTTTCTATCTTATGAATGTCATTAATCTCAAATGGTTTATCATCTATATTAATCAGAACTAAGTCATCGTTATAATTACTGTGTTTTAAGTCATCAATTTTTATAACACGATATTTAACATCGGAGCTAAGTAATTTCTTAAAATATTCAAGGATACTTAATGAGCCGATTACGACGAGCGGTTCATTTGTTAAAGTATTTTGAGTGCTCTTTATGAGCAATATGATTTCATATCCGATACCTCGGGGAGATCCAAGTGTTATCAGTGGTTTTCTGTTCATGTTCTCTTCTTCATAAATGCAGGCAGTTTTAACATTTCGATATAAGCCTCACAAAAATCGATAAAATTTCTAATTATTGTTTCAATCTCTATTCCTTCAAAAATACTTTTCTTCTCTTTGTTATGAGGGTTGTAGTATTTTTCTAAAGGGTTTGCAACGATGCTGTCGTTGTCTTTTATTGATTTGTCACAAATAATCATGAGATTCTTAAATGCAGTAAATAGCTCATTTATTTTTATTATTATAGCATTTCGTTCTTGAAATATTCTTTCTTCGTACATTCTTCGCTGATTTTCGTTTGGTAAATTCTGATAAGTATCATTATCATCTTTATATTGTTCTATTTGTCTTTTGGTAAGATCGTAATCGAGAAGTAAGTCATCTCTACGTCGGCCGTATTCATATTTTAATCTAAGATTTTGTATTGTTAATGCTGGGTAGAAATTTGTATCAAAAAAAATCAGCCATGAATATATTTGATCCATGTCCTGATCTCTGGAATTTCTTGTAATTTTTGTTATCTCTATATTTCCTAAGAATGTGTTTTTTGTACCAGTTTCAGGATTCTGATTGTTTCCGTCAGTTGAGGGCATACTTGTTTTAGAAAAAAGTTTTAATTTAACGGGATTAACCCACCGTCCATTTTCAATATCGGAAATAACAAGTTCGAGATCATCAATATCTTTTTTTACTCTTTTTCTCAAGTCGCTATTTGAAGATGCTTTATAAGTAACATCCAGTTTTTTCTTAAGTTCATATATTCGAGCTATCTCATCTTTGGAAAGTGACATACTAAAAACACTCCTCATTAATAAAAAAACTCTCCCATGCAAATCAGGGAGAGTCAATATTTGAATTAATCTTGCGAGATCCTACCAATCATCTCTCATGTCATTGGAGTCTCGAGTTTTTTCATTAAAAACATCAGTTACTGCTCTCAGTTCATCGAAGTAAATATAGTAATCCCCATATGTTTCCATTGGATCACATTCTACAACAAACCCATTGAACTTTATACCGATCTTATCTACAAAGTGAAAATCTCTCTGTACTATAGTTTCCGGAATAGAAACTTTCATTTCTTTCCACCCTATAAATCTCAGTCTGTCAACATAAACGTGTCTTTCTCTTCCGTAGAAGTCCTGAAGAACAACTTTTAGCCAGTGACTATAATTTCTCCCTGCAACCCAGAAAGATATGTGCTGGCAAATGCCTTCTATTACAATTGGTTTTGCCGGTTGTATTGCGAACCAGTTATAACCTCTTGCAATAAACTCAACCTTAATACCAAGAACCTTGTCTTTTGAGTATGTAGACGGTATCCCATAAGATTCATCCCTTTTAGCAAACTCATCGGTTGAAAGATCTTCAGGTTTACCCATTCTTGCCATTCTTGAGATGATACCTTGATCTATAGGCATTGCAACTTTCCAAAAAGAAGCGTCTTCAAAACCGTCAAGTCTAACCTCAGTTATCTGTGAATTTGCCGTAGTAACACTTTGAGGATCAGGATTCGCCTGAGAATTCAAAGATAAAACGGCAAATATTAAAGTTGTAACAAACAATATTGTTTTTTTCATTATCTTTGCCTCCCCTTATTTAATTATTTCTGATTTAACTATATCAGATTCTTTAGGTTGAACAGGAGCTTTTTCTGCTAAATTTTTAACATACTCTTCATCCTCAAGTTTATAACCATCGAAAAGATCTTCATAAACATCTGCAAGATACTTGATGTGATCAATATAGAGGTAAGCACCGCTGACTTTTTCAGTAGGGTGTGTCCAAACAACCATTTTTACCAGTGAAAGAGACTTTCCTGCCGGTCGATAAACAACGCTCTGTGGAATGTTATTTGGTATCTGAATTACAAAATTCTTCCATCCTATATGTCTGATGGAACCAACGTCCAGTCTATATTCTACGCCTCTGTAATCTCTGAGTACCAACTCCATGAAATAGTTGTAATTTGCACCCCAAACCCAGAAATCGATCTGTCTAACTTTCCCTTTAAATGGAATCGGTGCAAACTTATATTTACCGCCGTCAGCTTGAGTTAAAGGCATAACCTCTACTGAATTGTACCCCTGTCTATTAAACTGTAAAAACATTCCTAAACAAGTACCTGATTTATCAGTATACCGCACTGCATTTTCGTCATCCTTTTTTGGACCAAAGAAAAATTCGCCTTTACCTGAAGCTTTCTCAGTTCCAAAATATGCTTCCGGCCATGCTTTTACCCATCTAAGCTGCTGCAAACTTTCACCGCTTTCTACATTGTCTTTCCTGCCAAACCTGTCCGGTATCAGAGCCCAAGTCCTCTTTGGATTACCATTTGCATCAAGTTCATAATCCTCAAGCACAATTGTTTGTAAAATGCTTGCGGGTTTAGTCTGTTGTGCACTAGTTGACAATGTACCAATCAATAAAAATATCGCACCAGATATAACCCAAATCTTATTTTTTAATAACATTTCCTCTTTCTCCTTCTTATATCTGTTTGGAAATCAATCCTAATATAACCCTTTAGAAAAAAATTATAATTTAATGACCTGTAAAAGTCAAATTAAATTTATTTATTATGTAAAATATTTGCAAGCATATCATTGGCCCTATAAGAACTTCTCATGAGCGGAAATGCACTTACATATACCCCGTGGTAACGTCCCCATTCTTCGTAAATCTTGAAAACATCCGGAGGAACATAGCGATCTGCACTAAAATTACAGCCATCGGGAGCAATGTACTGACCAACTGTCACCAGATCAACCCCAATCATTGAACACAGATATATAAAGTCTTCTACCTCGCGATCCGTTTCCCCAAGTCCTACC
>JBFZEO010000314.1:0-2787 GCA_041306845.1 Spirochaetota bacterium | reverse complement strand
GACTGATGATTTAACTGACAGATACATATGAATACGCATATTGCAAAGGTGTGTTTGAATGGAAAATGGAGGGCATGTTAGAAGGAGAGCAAAAAGGAAAACTGGAGACAGCACGAAATATGTTAAAAGAAAATATTTCAATTGAATTAATTTGTAAGATTACTGGTCTATCTGAGGGGGAGATTAAAGGGATTTTATGGTAATAATAGCTGAAGCTATTATTACCTAGAGCTGCGCTCTTATATATCTGCCTTTGGGACTTGCTGTCTACCGAGAAGTTGTCCTCCATGCGATGTTCTCAGACGAACATCTCACGGCGGACTAATTCTCTGGACAGCGCAAGTCCATATGGGGGTGTAAAATGGGAATGGGGGAAGAGGTTTTGGTCATCGTAATTATTATTTATTAATTTTTAATTATTAATTTCCTACCACCCGCTTCATATTGAGCTGAGTCACCAATTATACAAAATAATCTTGTAATATAGGACTAAAAACACCTTGCAGAGGGAAACTTCGGGATATAAATATCGAATAAAATGCAATTTAACTGTAAAACCGGAATTAAATCACTATTAAAAACCGATTTAACTTCCATTATAAGTTAAAAAAAAGTATAAGTTCCCTATAAATCAGAATAATAATAATAATTTAAGGATATTAAATGCCGTTTTCACAACTCGGATTATCAGAAAAACTTGTTAGCGCTGTAACAGCAATGGGTTATAAAGAGCCTTTTCCCATTCAAAAAGAGGCAATTCCAATCATATTGCAGGGAAAGAATCTTCTCGCCCTCGCAAAAACAGGCTCCGGTAAGACGGCAGCTTTTGTTCTGCCTATACTCCAGAATCTCATTCACACAAAAAAAAGAATGAACAACTCTATCTCAGTGCTTATCCTCGTGCCGACAAGGGAGCTCGCTGCTCAGGTCGGCGATGAAGCGATAAAACTCGGCAAATATATGGACGCGCACTTCAAATGCAAGGTTGTTTTCGGCGGTGTATCGATAAATCCGCAGATGATCGGTCTACACGGCGGAGCTGATATACTCGTTGCAACTCCCGGGCGTCTCCTTGACCTTGTCGGGCGGAATACTATCCGTCTCGGCGACGTTCACACGCTTGTCCTCGATGAGGCAGACAGGATGCTCGATATGGGATTCAGCAAGGATATAAAGAAAATAATAAACCTCCTCCCGGTTAAGAGGCAGAATCTACTATTCTCCGCAACAATGGAAAAAGAGATAGAGTCCATGATGGGTACGCTCTTTAATGAACCGATACGGATCGGTAAAGAGGAAAAAGATGTATCGATTGAGCATATCGAACAAACAGTTTATAAGGTTCCGCAGAACAAGAAGATAGACCTCCTCGCCCACCTCATAAAATCAAACAACTGGCAGCAGGTTCTCGTGTTCACTTCAATGAAGCATCACGCAGATAATGTGGCGCGTAAACTAAACAAACTTGGGATAACAGCGGAGGCGATGCACGGCGACAAAAGCCAGAACGCAAGAACAAGGGCACTCGCCAACTTTAAAACATGGGCGACTCAGGTTCTTGTTGCGACAGATCTCGCTTCGAGAGGGATCGATATAGTTGACCTCCCGTTTGTGGTGAATTATGAGCTCCCCCGTTCACCGGCTGATTACATTCATAGGATCGGAAGAACCGGACGTGCCGGTAAGAATGGGGCGGCTATATCGTTTGTATCACCGGATGAAGAGGCGCAGATGAAACTTATCGAGAAAAGACTCGGTAAAAAAGTAAAGATAGTAAAAATAGATAATTTATAATTAAATGAGCCCCAATTAACTCTGTTAAAATTGCGGGGTGTTTTTAAATACCCCTATAAAAATATCTGCCCCATTGCTCATATCGGAGTCGGGGCAGACCTCTTTGGAGCTGTTGTGGAATGAGGTAACGGTTAGTGCGACAAGTCACGTTTTTTTATGCACTCTTCCGCCAGTTCTTCAATCGCCAGACCGATCCCCTCATTAACTTGATACTTCATCCGTAAATACCGGAGTATCCCGAGAGCAGACTCCGGTATCAAAGTATAACCCTGCATCATAGAGGGTAAAGACTCTGCCATTACCGGGAACCGCTTCTCAAAGCGCCGCTCATTCTGAAAATCATCATTAAAATACGGGATCTCCTTCTCAAAGAAATGTGCCGATGCGATAAGTATATCGAGAGCAAATGTATGAACAAACTTAGCAGCTATAAGTTTTTCGCCCCGGGCGTATCGGCAGAGACCTACATATAGACAGGTCAAAACCTCCCCCATCGCCCAGTCAAGATTATCTGCCCGCCACGGTGAGTTCTTCTTTGACGGGACGCAGATCGACGGGTCAAAATCATCAGTTTTCCAGATAATTCGTCCAGCTGAGAATGGGATTTTCGCTATTTCCTCCGGTTCAAATACAGCGAACTCACAGTAAACACCATCCTTATAAAGATATTTGCAGCCGTCGGGGCTATTCTTAAAATGATACGCCGGCTCTCCGGAACTGTTAAGCCAGTCAAGATTCTCAATAAAACGCCATTTCTTACCGGGTCTTGCAATCACAAAGAAATCAAGATCACTCCACTCATCAAACCTCTCCAGCTCCGTGCCGATAGAACCAAGCCCCAGAAAAGCAAGAGCCTCTCCAGTTCCTGCAACTGCTGCCGTTATCTGGTCAAGCCTGTTTAATATAAATTGTTTTTTATCCATAAGATAACTCCCTTAAATTTATTAGTTCCCCTTAAAATATGTACCGATTTTATCTTTAAAAATGCAGCAG
>JBFZEO010000313.1:0-4575 GCA_041306845.1 Spirochaetota bacterium | reverse complement strand
AATATGGGGACTGTGCTGCCCGATCCTGGGTATTTAAAGGCGTTGAGGGAGTTGACTACAGCTAACAAAGCTCTCCTTATCTTTGATGAGGTGATTACCGGTTTTAGGATAGGTGCCGGTGGGGCGCAGGGGTACTACTGCATAGAACCAGATCTCACAGTCCTCGGCAAGATTATCGGAGGAGGTTATCCGGCCGGCGGTTTTGGGGGCAGAGCGGAAATTATGGATCACATAGCACCGCTTGGCAATGTTTACCACGCAGGCACATTCGCAGGCAATCCTATAACAGTTGCCGCCGGAGTGAAGATGCTTGAAATGATAAAAAAAGATAAGACTCTCTACAGCCGGCTCGGAGCCATGACATCGGAAATAACCGGAAAACTCGGTGAGATGATAAAAAGGAGCGGCAAGGAGATAACGATCAACGGGATAAACTCGCTGTTTACCGTTTTTTTTACCGGTACTAAAGTTAGTGACCTTGAAAGTGCTTTAAAATCAGAAACATCGAAGTTTGCCGAATACTTCAATCATTGCCTATCTGCCGGCATAATGCTGCCTCCATCTCAGTTTGAGGGGTGTTTTTTGAGTGCAAAACATAAAGCCTCAGATATAAAACATTTTATCAGAGTAGCCGGGGAGTTTATTGAGGGGTGATGAGGATCGAAGCCTGATTACCGCGGGGCAACGACATCGAAGACTCCGAGACAAATCGAAAATGAAAACCATCTTACTGTGCTGACCTTGGTGTATAAAGTATTGGATCAAAGTAAAGCGAGTGTCCGGTTGTATGGTTTGAATAACACAGTACGGGAAGTTATAGGCTGGGCATTGGCTGCGAAGGATTTGAATGAGGGACTTATAAATGCCCTGCAGAATATGGCAACCCGTTACTGATCGGACCAGGATTATAACGAACTGGACGCAAGAGATTATTTATAAGATTTAACTCTGTATAGTTTTATTTTTCAATCAAAAACTCAAATTTTGAATTCTTCATAAAAAAGAATGATTTTTGCTATAATTAATTTGACATTTGGTATTTTTACTAATATACTACTAATACGATAGTGAATAAGAGGTTTGATAATATGAAACTTTCAACACGTACAAGGTATGGTTTGAGAATGTTAATTGATCTTGCGCAACATTATAACAAGGGTCCTCTGCAGATAAGTGAGATATCAAAGGTTGAGGATATCTCAGAAAAGTATCTCGGGCAGATTTCCATTATCTTAAAAAATAATGGGATTATAGATTCTGCACGCGGATCTCAGGGGGGATTTTATCTGACAAGAGATCCGGCACTGATAAATTTAAGGCAGATAGTTGAAACATTAGAGGGGGATCTCTCTATAGTGAACTGTACCGCAGATCAGGGTGAGTGCGGCAGGTCTTCAAAATGTATAACAAAATCAATATGGGTGGAATTGTCTAATGCGATAACGTCAACTCTTGAGAAATACACGCTCCTTGATCTGGTAAACATGAATGTTGAGAAAAGTAATCCTATGTTTTATATCTAAAGGGGGAAAATATGAAAATTGCGTCAAATATAACTGAGCTTGTAGGAAATACTCCTCTTGTGAAGCTGAATAAACTTTGTGCTGGTGCAGCTGCTGAGGTAGTTGTTAAATTAGAGTTTTTTAATCCTCTATCGAGTGTTAAAGACCGCATTGCACTTGCAATGATAGAGGATGCGGAAAAACGCGGATTAATTAAAACCGGAACGACTATAATTGAACCGACTTCCGGGAATACCGGTGTAGGACTCGCATTTGTTTGTGCCCAGAGGGGGTATCATCTCATTCTCACAATGCCTGAGACAATGAGTATCGAAAGGAGAAAACTCCTGAAAGCGCTTGGGGCAGAGCTGATCCTGACTGACGGGGCAAAGGGGATGAAAGGTGCGATCGAAAAAGCTGAAGAGTTAAATCGTTCCATACCAGATTCGATCATCCCGCAGCAGTTTGATAACCCGGCAAATCCTGAGATCCACCGGAGAACAACTGCCGAAGAGATATGGCGGGACACAGACGGTAAAATTGATATTTTTGTGGCGGCAGTCGGCTCCGGCGGGACGTTTACGGGAGTTTCCGAGGCTCTAAAGAAGAAAAATCCGTTGATAAAAGCCGTTGCTGTTGAACCTTTCAGTTCTCCGGTGATATCCGGCGGAACCCCGTCCCCACACAAGATACAGGGGATCGGAGCCGGATTTATCCCGTCTGTGCTTAACAAAGAGATAATCGATGAGATCATAAAAGTTAAAGATGAGGATGCCGGCATTACGGCGAGACGGCTTGCCAAGGAAGAGGGTATTTTTGTCGGTATCTCTTCCGGGGCGAATGTGTGGGCTGCTATCGAACTGGCACGGCGCCCGGAGAACAGGGGCAAAAGGATCGTAACTGTTGCGCCTGATACCGGTGAGAGGTATCTTTCCACATGGTTATTTGAAGATGTTTAGATAAATGAAATTAGTCCTGATTAATTTAATTTTATTTAACACCCAAAAAGGAGAAAAACATGAGTTTTAATTTTGAAACACTGGCGCTCCATGCCGGACAAAAAGTTGATTCTGACACATTATCGAGGGCCGTTCCTGTTTATAGAACAGCTGCCTATTCTTTTAAGAATGCGGAACATGCTGCTAACCTTTTTGGATTAAAAGAAAACGGCTACATTTACAGCCGTCTCAACAATCCGACTCTCGACATTCTCGAGCAGCGTGTTGCGGCGCTTGAGGGCGGGAAAGCTGCTGTTGCCACAGCATCAGGAACCTCTGCGATATTTTATGCACTCATAAACATTCTCGAACACGGAGATGAGTTTATTTCGGCAAACAATCTATATGGAGGATCATATACTATGTTTAACGATATACTTCCGCAGTTCGGAATTAAATGTAAATTGGTTGATCCGAAAGATCCGGATAATTTCAAAAAAGCGATTAATTCTAAAACAAAAGCGATATATGTTGAGACAATCGGCAATCCGGGGCTCGATGTTGTTGATTTTGATGCGATAGGTAAAATTGCAAAAGAGGCAAATATCCCTTTTATCGTAGATTCAACATTCACAACGCCATACCTGTTTAACCCGCTGAAACACGGAGCCAACATAGTCGTTCACTCCTTAACTAAATGGATCGGCGGACACGGTACCGGGATCGGCGGGATAGTTGTTGACGGCGGGAACTTCAATTGGAAAGATCCGAAGTTCAGACTCTACAACGAACCTGAGGCAAGCTATCACGACCTGCGCTTTGCCCACGACCTCGGCGACGCAAACCCACTGGCATTTATCATGAGACTCCGTCTGGTACCGCTTCGCAACCTCGGGGCTTGTCTTGCTCCGGACAACGGCTGGCTGTTCCTTCAGGGGCTTGAGACGTTGTCGCTGAGAATGGAGCGTCACAGTGAGAACGCGCAGAGGGTCGCTGAGTATCTCAACAAACATCCTCAAGTTGAATGGGTGAGATATCCCGGATTAAAAACTGATCTTTCCAACAAGACTGCATCCCGATATTTTACCAAAGGGTTCGGCGGAATGGTAGTTTTTGGTATAAAAGGGGGAGCTGAGGCAGGTAAGAAATTTATGGAGAATCTTAAAATATTTTCTATACTTGCAAACGTCGGTGATGCGAAATCGCTTGTCATCCATCCGGCAACAACGACACATTCTCAACTCACCGAAAAGCAGCAGATCGAGAGCGGCATAGCGCCGGAGCTCGTGAGACTTTCGATAGGGATTGAGAATATTGACGACATAATTACCGATATTGAAAATGCGTTTAAAGTGATAAAATAGATTTTTTTAATATTTACGGGTGCCGGTATGAAGCCGGCACTCTTTTGTGATTAATGCGGGGATAAAATAAACCGATGACTGAGTTTAAACTTGGATTGTTAAAGTATTTTGATGATAAGAGTCTGGCGAAGATTGAATCTGTCAAAGTCGGGATAGCGGGTGCCGGCGGTCTCGGGTCTAACTGTGCATTCAACCTCGTACGATCCGGATTTATGGATTTTGTAATCGCAGATTTTGATATTGTAGAACCATCTAACCTTAACAGGCAGTTTTTTTTTACAGATCAGATCGGAATGCCTAAAGTTGAAGCGCTTGAGATTAATCTTCGCAGGATTAATCCGGAAATATTGTTTTATGGAAGACAGATACTTGTTCAAAGTGATAACATAGATTCTCTTTTTGGAGAATGTGATGTTATCGTTGAAGCGTTCGATCGTGCCGAATATAAGAAACTGATTATTGAACATTTTGCCGGAAGCGGTAAACTTCTTGTGTCAGCGTCGGGAATCGCCGGAGTTGGAAATAGTGACGAGATTATTACTAGAAAAATAAACAGAAATTTTTATATCATCGGAGACGGGAAGTCGAGTGTTTCGGAAACAAATCCTCCATTCTCACCAAAAGTAAACATAGCCGCAGCTAAACAGGCCGACTGCGTGCTGGAATGGGTACTGGCGAACAGATAAAAAAACTCCCGTCCATGATGGGGCGGGGGTAAAATAATAATTATTTTAGAAAGAACTTTGGTCTAAATGTTTCTATGAGAAGCGG
>JBFZEO010000312.1:0-10399 GCA_041306845.1 Spirochaetota bacterium | reverse complement strand
AACGAGGGGATCACTATCTGCCGGAGCATTTTCATCCGTGAAAATTTGAAAAGATTTCCCATCTCGATAAGTTTCGTGTCAATGTTGTCAAACCCCTCCCTGACATTGATCGCCATGATCGGTGCAGAAGCAATAAACACGATAAATACAACCGCTTCCCCATTCAACCCAAACCATATCAATGCAAGTGTCATGTAGAGAATAGGGGGTGTCGCCTGGATAAAGTAGATAAACGGTTCAAAAAGCCGTTTTACAGGATTATAAATCCCCATAAGTATGCCAAACACACAACCCGTCAACACACCGGCGACAACTCCAGTAACAAGCCGCAGCAGTGTCACAGAGAGTGCATGGTAGAATGTTTGACTACCCATGATAGTCACCATCTCTCTGAGTACGGCGTGTGGCGACGGGAGGATCACCGGTGAGTAGCACAACGAGCCGAGCTGCCACGCCGCTGTCAAAAAAATTGCAAGAAGATAAATTTCCCATCCAAAATTATTTTTTCCCTTTTTCATTGGTATCCACTCCATAATAAAACTCATCCGCAGGGATTTTGCCCCCTATTATCTCCGGTTTAAACTCCGAGATAACCTCACAATATTTATTGATGTCATCCTTTGCTTGAGATGCATCGCTAAATTTAAATTTGAACGCCGGGATAGAAGCTGCAACAAGTTTCGCATTTGCTCCAATATATTTTTCTGCAAGAGTACCGGCCTCATCAGGATTGGCAACCACCCATTCAACAGCCTTTTCAAGCTCATTGTTAAATAACTCAATATTTACTTTTCTGTCTTTAAGTGCTGCGGCAGAGACAACTATCCCAAAATTCGGCATCCTGTACTCATCGCCTACCGATTCTTTCCAGTATTCTCCAAAATCGGTTACCACTTTGTATTCGGGGATCGTTTTTCTGTTATTTGTTGCAAAAGGTTCAACATCGATCATATAGACCGCCTTGCCTATCGATATAAACTGACTTATTTCAATATGGTTTGAGTAAACGATCTCAACATCGGTTCCGGCATAGAGTCCATTTTTGTTAAGAAAATAATTGGTTAGCATATCGGGAACAGAACCTTTCGACGGGACATACAACTTTTTACCTTTGAGATCTTTCCACGAAGTTACCGTTTTGTCTGTCGTACTAAGATACATTCCGCCCCATAACCAGATATTCAGCGACTTTACAGCAAACCCTTTGTTGTACAGTGCTGCTGCTGAATGTACCGGAAGTGCGAGATATGTGTAGTTCCCGTCAATCGCCATGGCAAGAAGCCTCTCCATATCGGTATAATATTTTATCTCAATCGGGTTATGTTCCCCCATAGCGTTCGTCTCTGCCATTCTAAGCAGGGGTACAACCGCCGGAGATTTTGGTACAATAATAACAATTTTCTGGTTAACTTTGATATTCCCCTTTGGATTCTCATCTGCCTTTTTGCACGATGCAGTTGCTATAAGTAAAGCAATTAGTGCTAATTTTCTAAAAATTTCCACTTAATCCTCCATTTTGTGTTATGTTTAACTTATTGTGTTAGCTGTGACTAACTATACAAGTTATATACCTTTTTTGACGATAGAAGTGTATCTATAGATACATACCGTAAGATATTTTTATGGGAGAATAATATTATGAATGAAATAATAGAAACTTTATCCTGCTGCCCTTTGTTTAATGGTAAAACTCCCGCTGATTTGCAAGGCTTAATCTCTAAATGTGAATATTACACAAAAACATTTCAAAAAGGGGAGTTGATTGCTACAATCGGCAAAAAGTCACCTTATATTGGTATCATCATAAATGGCGTAGTTGAAGCTCGAAAGATTCTTATGACGGGAACTAATGTCTGCATTATTCACAAGAAAAAAGGGGAACTTTTTGGCGGAAGTGCTGTATTCTCAAAGAAAAACACATATCTTTGTGAGCTTTATGCGGTTGAGAATGGTAAAACGCTTTTTATACATCGTGACAGTATCTTCAAACTCATTTCAAATGATCCTGTGATAGCTGCCAATATCATAGGGCTTTTTGCCGATACGATAATCGATTTTGAAAATAAGATGGAATTATTTTCATACTCCGGTATAAAGCAAAAGATCGCATTTTATATATTAAATGCAGTACACGAAACAGGCGGAAATGAAGTTGTTATCCCTTTATCAAAATCAAAGTGGGCAGAGTACCTTAATGTATCAAGACCGTCACTTTGCAGGGAACTGAAAACATTATCTGATGAAAATATCATAGAGATAACAGGGAAAAAAATAAAAATTATAAAGAGAGAACAACTCGAATTTCTTCTGGAGAATAATACATTCTCTCCTTAAAACTCTTATAATAAAAAAAGCCGCATGAAATTTCATACGGCGGTACAAACTTTATATTTTTTTAATATTACTTCTTGATTATTTTACTCAAAACAGTATCTTTATCTATTTTTTTTGTGCAGAAAAACCAGTCTTTACATTCAAGTCCGGCTTCCTTTCCATCCATGCGATCCTTTGCTGCATTACAAGATCCGGCTGGAGATATTATTACATCATCTCCCGGTCGCCAATCAGCCGGAGTTGCAATCCCAAACTCATCCGCAGTCTTTAATGCAAGCAGAGCTCTGTATAATTCATCAAAATTTCTTCCAAGACTTAATGGATAATAGATCATTGCTCTGATAATCCCTTTGGGATCAATTATAAATACCGCTCTCACAGCTTTTGTGTTACTTTCTCCAGGCTGAATCATACCGTATTTCTTTGCTATTTCCATGGTGATATCTTCTATCAATGGAAATTTTACTTCAACATTTTTCATGCCGCGATACTCTATCTTTTCTTTGATTGTACGTAACCAGGCGATATGACTATAAAGTCCGTCCACCGATAATCCTATAAGTTTACAGTTTGCTTCCGCAAATTTTGTTTCAAGACTTGCGAATGTAATAAACTCGGATGTGCATACAGGCGTAAAGTCAGCAGGATGACTGAACAAAATTACCCATGATCCGGAATATTGCTCAGGGAATTTTATCTCACCCTGAGTTGTAACTGCTTTAAATGCTGGGGCTGCGTCTCCTATTCTCGGCAACGAAATCTGAACTTCATTTTTTTCATCCATAAATTACTCCTTGATAATTGTTTTAGTTAATTATATGCATTATTCATAAAAAAGCATTGATTAATAACTAATTCTTTTGCCAAGTTCTCTGCATAATTCCAATCCAGATTCGTCAGGTGTGCCCTGTACAATTAACCCATCTTCGATCAAGTTGACACCGACATTTCTCATTCTGTCACACCAGTTTCTCATCCATTCCCCATCTCCCCAGTCATATGATCCAAAAAGGACACACGGTTTTCCGGCTATATTTTGTTTTTCCAGAATGGAAACAAACGGTTCCATTGCCCCCTCTTCAAGCACCTCAACTCCCATTGACGGACACCCGAGAGCAAACCCATCGGCAGATAAAACGTCTTCAATGGAAGCACTCTCAACATTTTTTAGCACCGCATTGTTTCCTGCATCTGCAATGCCGGCAGTAACGGCTTCAGCCATTTTTTTGGTATTGCCTGTACCACTCCAGTAAATAATCACAAAATTTTTCATTTTTTCCCTCCAGTTTATGCAGTGGCAATCATAGATTTTAAAGTTTCATCAAGTGATGTTCCACTGCTTGTATGACACCTAAAAACAGGTATTTTTTTCTTTTTTGCCTCTCTTATTGCCGTCAATACCATTTTATGAGAGGCGGTGTTTGTGAATAAAACAATTGCATCTGGATCGCCAATATTCTTGTCAAACCTAGCTGGCATCTGAGTAAAAACCTTTAATCTATGCCCGTTACGGGAACCGATGGATCTGTATTCCTCCTGCATCCTGTCATGTCCTCCAATCAAAACAATACTCATGGTAACCTCCAATATTCTTGATGTTTGAGATATATAATGATGTTAGATAACACTAACATCATTATATATCTCTGTCAATAGAAAAAATATATAATTATTAAAAATTATAAGATTTTTATTATTTTTAAGATTATTTTGGAATGTGGAAGTGACGTTTTGAAGTTAGGTTTGGATTTTTTTTACAGATCTTGATGAGAATGGTGATCTGTTTTATGAGATCGAAGTTCCTGTCGTAGAGGAGGGGAGTTTATACAGTCTCAAAGTGAAAATCCAAACTTGACAGGAGTTTATTAAAAAATAACGGAAATAATCTTAGTAGATCTGTTTTAGAGGATATCGATCTTGTCAATTTGTAAATATGGCTTGTTTAAATCAAAAAACCTTTTATCATCGCATAGAATATGGTGTAAAAGGTTTTTATTATTCTTAAAGAATGCAAATTACTGATTTGATCCGGCAAGTTCGTTTATGAGTCTTACTTTATCGTTTTTCTCAAACTTGAACCTTATAACGTTGCTGACAGCAGGTATAAATAACTGTGGATCACTATCAAAAGTTAATTCTACATAGTCAGAATCAATCTTTTTAAAATTGCAGTCCGGAATCGTATGAGATTTCTCACCAAGCCATCCGGATACTGTTTCTTTCAGCTCATCTCTTGTGATAAATATAGATGAACCTTCGAGATATAGTTTTTCGGAGAAACAGGCAATAATATCATCAATATTTCCAGTTTTTATAGCAGAGATTAAAAATTCCGCATTCTTTAAAATATCGGTAGATAGAACCAGATTACCCTGAATATCGGTATCTGCTTTAACATTTTCAGTGCTGTCTGATGAATTATCGGTTTTTACAGTGTCATCTTTACTTTCGGGCTGAGCGGCTGGTTCATCTGTTTCAGATTCTTCAAATATATCATCCCAGCTAAATGTGATTGCTTTTGCCGGTACTTCGAGTTCACCTTTGAAATACTTTGATACATTCTTTTCCAGTTTCAGAGCTTCACTCATGTACGAATTGTAAAGATCCTCTTTGTTTAATTCTTTATACTTAAGTGCAACTTCATAGTAGGATATTGATAGATATATCCTGTCGTAGTCAGACATAGATTTTACGTCACTTTTTTGAAGTCCGAATGTAAAAGAAACTGTAAGTATAAGTGAAAAAATTAGAACATTTTTCATAAATCCCCCCATTTATTACTGCATTATATTAAATTAAAAACAAAGTATCAACAGTTTTTTTACAGTATTGGAACTGTTCCTTATGTTAACATGATATAATTTCGTTATAATAACCTACATAAGTTCAAATTTCTGAATAAGATAGAGCATTATAAATAGTTTAGAGGTGTTGGCCTTTGAAACCTTTTCAGATTTTATCTTTTGTATAACAAATTCTATGTAGAGATCGTTTTCGTCATTGAGTTTTTTTAGTTCACTCTTAAACCATGCTTTACTCTCATCTGAGAGGAGTCTGACAGATTTTTTTAGATTGTTAGCAACACTCTCTTTAACGGATTTTACACAATTTTTCCTGTATCTGTTAAGAGCCTGCAAAAAAAGATATTGTTTACCATGGTCAAATCCTACGAATTTATTTGCAAGTGTTGTTGCATAATTATTGAAAACAGAAACACATTCATTAACATCCTCGTTAAGATCATCTATAAATTTATCAAAACTATCTTTGAGGAACTGATCGGCAAGTATCTCTTTAGATAAAACAGGCCGCTGCCTTTGTTTAAAATTTTCTTCTTTGAGTTTGTTTAACAACTCCTGCACCATATTCTCTTCGGTTCCGGCAAGTACAGCGCCATTCGGCATTGACTTGGTAATATCAGCGAAGTTGTCATCTCCAGGATTTTGAAGGGAATATTGACGGCACGACTCGATCATCGCCATTATAAGGAAGGCAAGTCTTTTATCATTGGATTTTTGTTTGATAAACTCAAGCAGTAAAAAGTTCATCGCTTTTATAACATTCTTATCATAATAATTATCTTTGTTTTCTAATGAAGTATAAATCATTGTGGAGTACAATCCGACCCATTGCAGGAAATCCCCAACTGTATCGTTTTCGCCCCTGTTCCCCACACCAGCACTCTGATGTGCCTTTTCAAACTCCATAAGATTGTTGATAATCGGGTTTATTAAAGACGTATCGAAGTCGTCAGAAATGTTATTCTCAATATCAATAAGTTCCCTTTTGGCTCCGGCAAGATTGGCAGAATAATTATAACAAACTCTATTTATCGACAACAGCCAGAGTGCAACACGCTTATTATTACTCTCAAATCTCAGATACTCTCCAAGCAGATCGTGAATAATAACAAAGTCCAATTTCTTAAACTTTGACACAAAGACCGGCTTGCCGAACCAGAGCGCACAAAAACGGTCTATAACTTTATAGTAGTACTGTAATTCCTGTTCGCTCTGCGAAAAATACTCAAGTGCGTCAAGAATTGGTTTTATCATGCTCCTGTCTTCCATAATTTCACCGTCCCATTTTTTTTAAATAATGCCTATTGCTTTTCTCACTTTGTCCATAAGTTTCATTGCTTCTTCCCGCGCCTTGACTGCCCCTTTGTTGAGAATGGTTATAACTTGTTCTTTATCATTAAGCAGTTCTGCGTAGAGAGCTCTCTCATTTTTATAATAATCAAGTATTGTTGACAACAAGATTTTTTTTGCCTCACCGAATCCGAAATTACCGGCAGTATATCTCGATCTGAGAGTTTCAACATCTGTTTCATTTGCAAAAAGTTTATATAATGCGAACACATTGCATTTTTCCGGATCTTTAGGAGCTTCAAGCGGGGTAGAATCGGTGACTATTCCCATGACCTGTTTTTTAAGGATTTTTTCATCTATAAGCGGGTTGATTATGTTGTTATAAGATTTACTCATTTTCTGACCATCTGTACCGGGAACTGTTGCCGTTGCCTTGTTTATCATAACATCGGGGATTTTTAGGACATCACCGTAAAGATTATTAAATTTAATCCCTATATCTCTCGAAACCTCAACGTGCTGCTTCTGATCCATTCCCACAGGCACGTAATCCGGGCTGTACATCAATATATCGGCAGCCATCAGAATCGGATATGTAAAGAGCCCGCTCTCCGCAGCAAAACCTTTGGCAATTTTGTCCTTATAAGCATGGCACCGCTCAAGCAGCCCGACAGGAGTAACATTTGACAGATACCAGGAAAGCTCGCACACCTCAGGCACTTTAGACTGTGGAAATAGAGTGACTTTGTCAGGATCAAGACCGAACGCAAGATAGTGCCTCGCAACATCTATGGTGTATTCTGCAAGTACCTCAGGATTTTTCAGCGTAGTCAGCGCATGGTAGTTTGCGATAAATATGTAGCAGTCCTGGCCCGATCTTTGCAGGTCAAGGAATTGTTTGATCGCACCAAAGTAGTTGCCCACGTGGAGGACTCCTGAAGGCTGTATTCCCGACAATATTCTATGTTTTTTATTTTCATCCATATATTTCACTTCCCGATAATTATTTTTAAGAGTTATGAGAATGGTAATCCTCTCAGTCTAAATATATAACATATATTTAAAACAGTGTAAAACCTAAAATTAACTTGATGGAATTTCTAAAAAAGTTTGCCCAAAATCAGCTCTGTTTATTAAAGGGCACTCCTAATTACCCCATTCGGTGTTTTAATTCGTCCTTTTATGCCCTTACTTCGTCGATAAAGCTGTCATATAAACAAATTATATTCCGTCTATGGTTGGTCGCAACTTTCAATCGATATTTTCGAGTAGGAAAAATCGTTGCTCGTCCATGCAGCCTGCTTCTCGTAATGGCAAAAAATTACTTCGTTAAAAATCCAAAGCGGGTAATTATGAGTGCCCTAAAATAATAATTTGTTAAAACCGCAGATCAGCGGAAAGAAAAACAGATATTCATAATTTAAATCTGCATTTTTGATAAATTGTAATTTATAAAGAAATGGTTTATATTTTATCAAGTCGTTGACTGCGATTCTAAAATCACGATTTCAAGGAAAAGTAATATGAGAGTAAAAGATCTGATTATTTCATTTATGACACTGTCCAATTTATTATTTCTTGTTTCTTTTACAAGTGCAGACACTGCTCTTAACACAGCATCCCGGAAATATTCCCTCTCATTTGATAAGAACAATTATACTATAAAAGAGATCACAATTAATGGTCAATCGTTAAAATATCGGGCATACACCGGCATTATCTATGTTGCTAAACCGATTGATGAAAAGTACCAGCAGATAAACATCTTTGTTCCGGAAATTTACTATGAGATGAAAAAAATAGGTAATTATACACTTGAAACGGCTCCTATTTTTCTGCCGAACACAGTCGGCGGTTATCTTCCGGGGTTCCCTGGTAAACCTGGAATCGATGAAAATGGAAATCCCAACGCTATAGCCGCAGCATTGCTAAAGGGAATAATTGTTGCTGCTCCGGGTGTCAGGGGGAGAACCAATAAAGGCGGAAGCGGTCTCAATACCGGTAAAGCACCGGCATGTATCATAGATCTTAAAGCTGCTGTCAGATATCTTCGATTTAACGACAAGGTAATTCCGGGAGATTCTGAGCGTATTATCTCAAACGGAACAAGTGCAGGCGGTGCGATTTCTGCTTTGCTCGCCGCATCCGGCAACTCAACTGATTATGAGTCATATCTGAGAGAGATCGGAGCCGCTGATACGAGGGATGATATCTTTGCAGCATCATGCTACTGTCCGATTACCAATCTTGATAATGCTGATGCTGCATATGAATGGCAGTTTAACAAGGCAATAAATTACAAAAAAAATGTCATATCAGAAACAGCTGATGGTCATCTTCAGAGAAAAGAGATTCAGGATACTTTGACATCAGAACAGATTGCTTTGTCCGCTAAATTGAAATTACTTTTCCCATTCTATCTAAATAAACTTAATCTAAAAACTGAAAACGGTACACAGCTTTCATTAACTCAGGAGGGGGAAGGAACTTTTAAGGAGTATCTTATCGGATTTATCATAAAATCTGCGCAGGCAGAGCTTGATAAAGGCAACAGTAATTTATCATCTTTTGAATGGATTACAGTCAAAGGTAATAAGGTAATCAGCATTAACTATGATCGTTTTATCGCCTATATCACCAGAATGAAAACTCCGCCAGCTTTTGATGGTGTTGATCTTGGAACCGGCGAGAATGACCTATTCGGGACAGGAACTCTCAATGCACAGCACTTTACCGACTTTGGTTACAAGAATAGCACAGTTAAAGGGAAAATGGCAGAACCGCAGATTGTTAAACTAATGAATCCGATGAATTATATAGGAACTAAAGATGCGGTTACTGCAAAATATTGGAGGATAAGACACGGCACTGTAGACAGAGATACCTCATTCGCTATTCCGATAATCTTGGCGACACATCTGAAAAATACGGGTTATATGGTAGATTTTTCTTTGTCATGGGATCGTCCGCATAGCGGAGATTATGATCTCGATGAGCTTTTTGAATGGATTTCCGGCCTGAAATAATAATCGGGCGGAGGTTTATTTTCTCCCCGTTTTAAGATTTTGTGATCTTTTCCCGATAATTATCTGGAATGCACGCCTGAATGTCATTGAGAATGGTGAAATTTATGGCGTGCAGCAATCACATTCTGCATACAAACGAGGGGAAAAATGTACAGAATAACAACAACACAAAACGATGAGTATATCGTAAACAGCCTGACAAACTGCAAAAAGGCAATCGAATTTTTGTTCAACGGTGAAAAAGTCAAAGTGCCTTATCTTGATATCCACACTATAGAGACGTTTAGCGCGTCATCGAGCAGATTCAATTGTATCGTGCAAAGTCAAACAATGATAAGTCATTGATATCAGCCGTATCAGTCAGCAACATGAGTAGCCGCTCCAGGCCGAGAGCAATTCCGGCTGAGGGCGGCATACCGTATTTGAGGGAATGGATAAATCTCTCCGGAAAAACGATCGGTTCCTTGCCGGAACTATTGCGGAACTCAAGTGTGTCATAAAAAGACTTTGCCTGAGCAGCCGGATCGTTCAGCTCGCCGAATCCGTTGGCAATCTCAATCCCTGCTATATATATCTCAAACCGTTCTCCATATAGATCAGAATAACTGCATTTATTGGAAAGAGTACACATTTCGATGGGATAATCCTTTGCAACTGCCGGTTTATCAAAACCGAGTCTGCGTTCTATCCGCTCCATGAAGTATTTAAAAAAAAGATCCTCTTTGGTAAGTTGAGAGAGGCGGATATAATCAGCCGGAGTACCATTCCTGCCGACTGCACTTGCTCCTCCGAATAAAATCTGCTCTGTCTCAAATATGAATCGTTCCTCGTTAAGAGTATAATTATCGAGCTCGATACCGTCCCGTGCAAACAGCTCCCTGACGGTAAAAATCGACATTTTCTCTGTATCTATCGTGTGTCCCTGATAGTGTATATATGTTGTTCCGT
>JBFZEO010000311.1:0-4305 GCA_041306845.1 Spirochaetota bacterium | reverse complement strand
AGAGAATTATACTCGGCAACTTCGTCCTCTCCTCCGGATATTACGATGAATATTACGGTAAGGCTCAAAAACTGAGAACATTTATAATGAAGAAAATGCAGTCTATCTTAAAAGATGCAGACATGATAATCACACCGACGACTCCAGATGTTGCATTCAAATTCGGAGAGTCCGAGTCTGATCCGATGAAACTCTACCTGAGCGATATAACAACGGTTCTTCCGAACCTATCAGGATTACCGGCTATATCTGTACCGTCAGGTATCGTGGGCGGAATGCCGGCAGGACTCCAGATAATCGGAGCACCGCTAAGCGAAGCGATGCTTTTTAGAGTATCCAATACATTCCAGAAAACAGCAGGAACGATACCGGCGCCTGACCTCTCAAAGATAAACCTCAACGAACGTGCTGCAAAAATAACGATCTCCGGACAGGGCGACAGTAAGCCGGCTGCCATCTACACCAAAGATGTGATCGCAAAAGTCTCCGAAACATACATGAAGAGGGACAGGACAGACAACCGTGTTTTCTGCAGAGATCTCTCCGGGTTTGTCGGCAAGAGTGTAGTTGTCAAGGGGTCTGTTTATAAGGTAAACAATCTTGGCGGGATAGAATTTTATGTTCTCAAGGATAGAACTGGATTTACACAACTCGTACTGGAAGGCGCTCTGATAAATGAAAAGATTGCTCCGTTAAGCACTCTTGAGATAAAAGGGCGCGTCGCAAAAGAAGCGCGAAGTCCATACAACAACATTGAGATTGTTGTTGAGGAGATCAAAACTCTCGGATGCGCAGACTCAGACGTACCATTCACAGTAAGTTCAAACTTGCAGAACCTCAACCTGCCGACGCTTCTCGACCACCGATCGGTCTCTTTGAGGAATGAGGAAATTATCAATGTATTTAGGATACAATCTGAGATCGTAAGTTCGTTTGCAGAATTCCTGAAGAAGAACAACTTTACAGAGATAAAAACGCCTAAGATCATCGGAACAGAGACAGAAGGCGGAACAAATGTTTTCACGCTGAAATACTTTGACAGAGAAGCGTTCCTTGCTCAATCTCCGCAGTTTTACAAGCAGATGATGGTCGGAACAGGACTCGAAAGAGTTTTTGAGATCGGACCGGTGTTCCGCGCGGAAAAACACAACACAGTCAGACATCTCAACGAGTACACGAGTCTCGACTTTGAACTCGGTTTTATAAGAGATGAACAGGATATTATTGACATTCAAGAGGCTCTTCTCAAATATATCCTCACAAACATCAAGACTAAATATGCTCACGTTCTCGAATATTACAAGCAGGATATAATTATCCCTGATGTTTTCCCGAGAATCCATTTCCTCGAAGCACTCGACATCGGAGCATCGCTCGGCGTTAGAGATATGGACGGCGACATCTCGCCTGAGGGTGAAAAAGTCGTGTGCAAATATATAGAAGAGAAATACGGCAGTCCGTTTGTATATATAGTCGGATATCCGGTCAAAAAAAGACCGATGTACACTATGCCGGACGAGAGACTTCCCGGCTACACAAGATCGTTTGACCTCCTTTACAGAGGACTTGAGATCACAACCGGCGGTCAGCGAATCCACGACTATGAACAGCTTAAGGAAAATATCATAGCTTTCGGCGGTAATCCTAACATATTGAGCGATTATCTTGAGGCATTTAAGTTCGGTATGCCACCTCACGGCGGTCTGGGAATGGGACTCGAACGGGTTACGATGAAACTGCTCGGACTATCGAATGTCAGAGAGGCGACACTATTCCCGAGAGATATAGGCCGTCTTACTCCATAAAAAGAGCCTGTTAAGATAATATAAAAATGAGGTGAAAATATGAGTAAACATATAAATATAGATCAGCTGGTAACACTTAGCGCTCTGAGTCTCGATGACTCCGAAAAACAGAGAATGGTCAAGGAGATCGAGGACTTCCTGGGATATGCCGAAGTCATAAACAGCATGGACTGCAAAGGGATTAATCCATCGGCTCATCCGACAGAGAGTAACCAAAAACTTAAAGAGGACTCCGTAAGAGTTTGGGAGAATCTCGAAGCGATACTATGCAACGCTCCGGTTACCGATAAAACATCGTATCTCGTTCCGCCGCAGAAGGGTAAAACCGGCGAGGACAAGGAACTTGACTGCGAAAAGAAAACGGCAGTCGATACCGATGATTATGAAGCCGTTATCGGTCTTGAAGTGCATGCACATTTAAAAACTAAATCAAAACTTTTCTGTTCTTGTTCGACTGAGTTCGGGAGTGAGCCAAATGCGAACACATGCCCCGTCTGCTCCGGTCACCCTGGTGTTCTGCCGGTGTTGAATGGAGAGGCTGTGAGAATGGCAGTTATGGCCGGACTCGCCATGAACTGTAAAATCAACAAAAAATCGGTATTTGCGAGGAAGAATTACTTCTATCCCGATCTGCCGAAAGGATATCAGATATCTCAGTTTGACCTGCCGATCTGTTCCGGCGGTCACGTTGACATCGATGATGACAACGGGACTTTCCGCGTTGAACTCAACAGAATCCACATGGAAGAGGACGCCGGCAAGATGGTGCATGTCGGGGCACCGGGGATCTGGGGATCAAAAGCCAGTGCCGTTGACTTCAACAGAACTTGTGTTCCTTTGATTGAGATAGTAACGGAGCCGGTTATCAAAACGGCTAAACAGGCTAAAGAATATGTAATAATACTTAGAGCGACACTTGTCGGTCTGGGAATCTGTGACGGCAACCTCGAAGAGGGAAGTCTCCGATGTGACGCAAACATATCCATTCGCAAAAGAGGGGACAAGAAACTCGGCGTAAAAACCGAAGTAAAAAACATGAACTCCTTTAAGGCAATCGAAAAAGCAATCGAGTTTGAGATCGCAAGACAGGAGAAACTCGTAAAAACCGGTCAGAGGATTGAACAGGAGACAAGGTTGTGGGACGAAAATTCTCAAAAGACTTTCTCTATGAGATCTAAAGAGGAGTCGCATGACTATAGATATTTCCCTGATCCAGACCTTCTGCCGCTTGTGCTTGAAGATGGAATGGTGGAAGAACTTAAAAAATCTATGCCGGAAAATCCTTTATCAAAAAAACACAAGTACATGGAAAAATTCGGACTGCCTGAGGAACTGGCAAATATACTTATGACAAATCCGGGACATTCTGCTTATTATGAGAAACTTATCGGACTCTATGCCGATCACAAGAATGCGGCAAACTGGTTTTTTAATGAACTGATGTCATATACTGACGACTTTATCTCCATTCACATAACACCGAAAGATGTAGCCGAGTTACTCTCAAAGATCGATAAAAACGAGATAAGCGGTAAGATCGCAAAAACAGTCCTCAAAAAAGCCTTTGACTCAAAGAACTCAATCAATGAAGTTATCGAGAAAGAGGGAATCAAACAGATCTCTGACGTTGGCGAGATCAAGAAAATGGCAGAAAAAATTCTTGCTGATAATCCGGCTCAGGTTGCGGAGTACAAAAGCGGCAAAGTTAAAGTTTTCGGGTTCTTCGTCGGCGAGCTGATGAAAGCATCAAAAGGCAAGGCAAATCCGGCAACGGCAAATGAGATATTGAAAAACCTGCTCGGATAAGAGTTTATATGTTTTATGAGAATGGGCTGCCCTGACGGATGAACGGGCAGCCTTTTTTTATGCAGAAATGGGAAGAAAATCAAAACAGATATGATATAATCAAATTATTGTCATGATCGAGAGATCACGATGCTGGATAACGAAAAGGGGAATTAATATGGCATTGGACTTATCAAGTTTGAAGATAGCGATAAACTCTCTGGAAAAAGCAGTAAATTTTTCTATAAAAAAGGAAAATGAAAAAAATACTGATAGTGATGAGATGGCTATAATAATAGCCGGAGTTATTCAGAATTTTGAATTTACATACGAACTTTGCTGGAAATATATGAAAAGATGGCTTGAGATAAACATAAGCCGTGACATTGTAGATGGGGTTCCGAGAAACGAACTCTTTAGAAGAGCCGCTGAGAGCAGGCTTATCGATGAGGTTGAGAAATGGTTTGAATTTCACATAGCAAGAAACAAAACATCGCACGTTTACGATGGAGATATTGCGGTGGAAGTGTATTCTGCTGCTAAAAATTTCCTGCCGGAAGCAAAGCTGTTTTGCAAAAGGATAGAAGCGCGAAATGATTGATGCTAAAAAAGAGGAACTGGAATTTATAATAAAAATCATAAATAAATATGTAAATAACTGCGAGATACGGGTTTTCGGATCGAGAGTAAAAGGGAATGCCAAGAGATATTCCGA
>JBFZEO010000309.1:0-3952 GCA_041306845.1 Spirochaetota bacterium | reverse complement strand
TTGGAACCTGAGTATTGTGAACTATTTCAGAAAAAGTTATGTTCTTATCGTTAATAAAATGACCTATGCTTTTTAGGTCATTTTTTATACCGAGCATAGTGTGAAGGTTGCTTCCCCCGAGATCAAGATCAACAATAAGAACTTTTTGTCCTTTTTGAGCAAGCAGTATACCTACATTTGCCACAAATAATGATTTTCCTACCCCGCCCTTTCCGGAAGCCACAGGAAGTATCTTTGTCATATCTTTTCTCCAGAGTACATCAGTTTTATATAATTAGTACCAACTAATTATATACCAGTTTAATTTCTTTTTATAGATTTTTCAAACGAATTCAATGATTAACTTTTATGGTATTTCAAAAAAATTCAGTATTCCCGCAAAACACCTTTTAGAAGCACTCTCTAATAAGCCGCCTGTAAGATTGCATACAACTCTTCACTTGTACAGGTACGCGGGAGGTAATTGAACAGATCAAGTTTTCTTGCTTCATCGGCAACGCTTATCATCTCATCTTTGCCGAGATCAAACTCTTCAAGTTTCATCGGTAGCTGAAGTTGTATGATTAACTTGCGAATCCTCTCGATGGATTTGATAGCGGCATCCACGACTGTCATTCCGGCAATCTCCTCGCCAAGCGCCTCAGCTATTTTAACCAGTTTAACCGGAACTGCTGTTATGTTGTAATCCATCACGTGGGGCAGGAGTACGCAGGAGCTTAGCGACTTGTGAATTTTATGTTTTGCGCTTAATACGTATGAGATCGCACTCACCGTCCCTGTACTCGCCATGCTGAGTCCGAGAGAGGTCAAGAGTCCTCCGAGTGAGAGGTTAGCGCGTGACGTTAGATCGTCCGGTATTGTTATTGCGTTATTTATATTTTTACTAAAAAGTTCTATAGCCTGCAGGAACATGATGTCTGATAAGAAATTTGAATTGCTCGACATATATCCCTCTATGGCATTGGACAAAGCATCTATAATCGTTGTCGCCGTAAATCTTCTAGGAAGTGAAGTTGTGATTATCGGATCAAATAATACATTTTTTGTAGACCCAGCAGGTATTTTTATTATATGTGAACTTCTGTTTCTCGCATCTGCAATCCAGAATTCATCTCTGAACATAAATGGATTACGCGGTGTTGTCGGGATCTCAATGTAAGGGATTGCCGGATTTATAACTTTTTTACCATCGATATACTCATCCAGATCTCCGGCATTTGCGCAGAGCATAGCAATACATTTTGCAATGGAGAGAGTTCTAACTCCACCAAGACCTATTACCGCATTGCAGTACGATGACCTCGCCAGCTGGGCTCCGTTAGCAGCCACATCAGACAATGAATTGGGAATAATCTCTTCAAATACGATAACGTCGCACCCTTTATCTATCAATAAACCTTCGATGCGTGATATGATTTTTGATTCATGCAGAATTCCCTCAGTTACGATCATTATTTTTCTGCCGTAGATCTGAGCGATATTACCGATCCTATTTACTACATCGAGTCCAAATTTCAGATGGGACGGAACATAAAAGTCAAAAACCTGCAAATTTCACCCCTTAATTAAAAAAAATACCCTCTGTTAAGAACAGCCGATAACCGACATTCACAGAGGGCACAATTAACCATATATACCGGACTTTACACCGGATAAATATTATTCCTCAAACGGATTTATAATTCTATCGGCAACTTTATCAAGAACCATACTGTTTATATAGTCAGGATTCTTGAGCTTTTCTTTAACTTCCGCAACCCTGTCAGCTCTCACATCAGGAGCTTCCATCACCATACTAAGAATTCTTTTTGTCTCAGATATGTTCGCTCCCTCATTTGAAATGGAGAGTGAATCGGTTCCCGCCACCTTACCGCTTTTTGATGTTTTATTTATTTTGCTATAGTCATTATAATTGTTAACTGAACCAATTTTATCGATACCCATTTACCATCACCTCACATAAAAGATTATCGGATTATAAAAATATAACTTAATAAAAATTATTCATCTTTTTATTAATGACTATTTCTGTTTTATTAAAAATATAAATATCCCTAACATTTTGATATTCTACTAAAATAATTACTCAATGTCAAATAAACGATTTATTTTATTGATTTATGCCGAGTTTTCATGTAATGTTTCCGCATGAAAAAGAAGCGGTTAAAAATTACAGCAGCTATAATTACAGTCTTTACAGTTATTTCCATTCTCATAGTCATCGCAGTAATCAGCCAAAACGGTCTAAGGTCTCCCGGTGCTGTGAATGTAAAAAATAGAATTTTAATCGATGTCCCTTTTGTCAGCCAATATCCGCCGGGAACAAGCTGGAAGGACACAAAAAACTGCTGTCAGACATCGTATATAATGCTCAAATCGTTTTATGAATGTTTAAAACCATCCAAAGACGATATAAAATCAATTGATGACTGGATATACAAAAACATGAAAAAACCCGTAAACAATTATAACGGAACACCCTTATTTCTCCGTGAGTTAAAAGATGTTGCGGCAAAACATGGCAATTTTAAGGTAAAATATCAAGAATATTGCACTTACAAAAAAGTCATCCGAAGTCTAACTAAAAATATTCCGGTTATAACGAGTGTTTACTATCCATCTCCCGGTGATCCGGATAAAAAAATACATCATGCACTTGTCATTGTCGGTATCGATAACGATTTTGTTTGGGTCAACGATCCGGGCAGAACATATGGTAAGAATGTAAAATACCCGATTGCTGATTTTACATCATACTGGGGAATGTGCCGGCGGGAGGCACTGATAATTGAACCCCGTTAGTTTTTTTGGGGAATTCCTATTTTATTTTGCTGCTATATATCTGATTCACCACATATGAGGTGACGACTTTTTGATTCACGGAGATTTTCATTTGAAAAAAATATTACTTTGCGGTGTTAACTCGAGATTCAACCAGACAAATCCGGCGCTGAGATACCTGCGAAATGCAATTACTGGACTGAACAAGGATTACACTGTCGAACTAAAAGAATACAATATAAACCAGATGCCGGCCGATGTTATAAGAGACGTCGTTTCGCAATCGCCGGATTATATTTTATTTTCCATTTATATCTGGAATGTTCCGTTTGTTAAGCAGATTGTCCCGGAGATAAAAAAGCTCATTCCCGGGGCTCACCTCATATGCGGCGGACCGGAGGTCTCATTCGGCAACACAGATCCATTCTATCACAAAAACTTTCATCACATAATCGACGGTGCCGGCGAGACAGCTGCTGCCGCTCTCTTTCGCGGTGAGGTGCCCGATCCTTCCGGCGGGGACGCTGTCGTTATGAGAATGGAGAATTACCCGGTCAAACTGGCAGAACTCCCATTCTTATACACAACTGACGAGTTAAAAACGCTAAAAGATAAAATCCTCTACTACGAATCGTCGCGCGGATGCCCTTACCGATGCTCCTACTGCCTCTCATCGGCACAAAACGGAGTGGAGTACAGACCGCTCGATCTTGTCACATATGAGCTTGATAAGTTTCTTGAGAATGGAGTTAAGATCGTAAAATTTGTCGACAGGACTTTTAACATAGATGAGGAACGGGCTTTTGCGATCTGGACTCACATAATTAATAATCACAATGAAACGACAACTTTTCACTTTGAAATAAGAGGGGAACTTCTCTCTGAAAGGCTTATAAAACTCCTGTCAACGGCGCCGGCCGGAGCAATCCAGATCGAGATCGGAATTCAAAGCTCCAACCGGGAGACACTCCGCGAGGTCAGGCGGACTTTTGACGGGGAACGTGTATCCGCCTCATTATCCTCACTGAGTAAGAATATCCATACTCATGTTGATATCATAGCCGGACTTCCCCACGAGAATATCGATTCCTTCGGAGATACATTCAACTACGCCGCCGGACTAAAACCAGACATGCTCCAGCTCGGTTTCCTTAAAGTTCTTGGAGGAACT
>JBFZEO010000303.1:0-2526 GCA_041306845.1 Spirochaetota bacterium | reverse complement strand
GTCGTCCCATTCCCGCACTCGCCGAGACTCGACAGTCTCTCATCGATATCCGAGAGTAGCCGCTCAGTCCGTGTCCCATGGTGTCTCACAAGAGCCATCACGATTTTGTCCGGTCTCCCTTTTTTGAAATACTTATATCTTTTTTCGTCATAAAACATATCAAAACATATGTTCACTGCGTTGTCAAATGTAACTCGTGCCGGCCCGCAGAAGTCATAGTTCGCGTACGAACCGTTAAAGTACATATTGCAGAACAGTTGAACTATCCAGTCGTAGTTTGAATAGATATTCACGTGCTGCACGCCGGTGTTATGAGCGTAGCTGTTGTTCGGGCAGTTGAATGTGAGGAGCAGTTCTACATTGTAGCCGGCTTCGGCAAGCATATCCGAAACATCGAGCATTACCGATGCCCCAAAACTGTGTCCGACAAGTATCAAAGGTATTTTATTTTGTTCCATACCTGTTTTTCCCGATATCTGCCTGATCTTAGTTTTAATTACTTTTGAGAATTCTAAGGCTGTATTTTCGCGGATTGTCTGAGAGTTATCGCCGGGCCATTTTAGAACATATCCGCGCGATGCATTCGTAAATTTTTTTATGGCATTGAGATATTTCCTGTCGTCCCTGATGCCGTCTTTAGTGAAATAGTAGTCACTGTCATTCACCACGCCGCCTAAAGTACCGTGTGTCAAAAAGACAACGCTGCCGCCGCTGAGACTATCTTTAATCTTTTTAAGTTTTATCATTGACTGATTGAAGTCATCCGATATCTCAGACTGCGGACGGGCGGCTTTAGAAAACTCCTCAAAGAATCTGGAAAAGTAATAATCCTTATTATTTTGTATATCTTTGCTCTCGGCATTAAGGATTTGAGCCAGACCGAAAATTGATATAACTGCAATAAAAATTATCTTCATGCCTTCTCTATTATCTCGACAACAGATCCGTCTTTTCCTATGACGTACTCTTTGTTTGACCAGTGTATCCTTTTTTTGAAAAGGCTATGTACAAATCCGTCAAACATCACGGTTAGAAATATCGGGATCGATACGTAAAATACCGGTGTCCAGAGGAGAATCTTTTTCATTTTGAATGTGAGAAAAAGGGAGAATATCAGAAAACTCGATAAGATATAGATCCCTAAAATATTTGCGTATATTGAACATTGCGGGATGAAAAAACTCAGTATAAATGTAATCACGAATGCCCATATCAGTGAGAGGTTTGATGTTATACCGAAGAATGAGAGGTTCCACAACTTAGGCGAAAAAAGCCGCCAGTTAGTAAACTGTCTTTTTATCCAGTTAGAAAAGCCGGCTACTGTATAATTATAGCTTGTGTCCTCCGGGATGCAGAGCGGATTGAATAATATTTTAGCCTTAAGTCCATTCACCGGACAGTCGTGCGAAAGTGCTTTTGACCATATCTCTTCAAGTTTATATTTCTTTAGGTTCTCCTTTGAGATCGCAAAAGCTCCGCCCCATGCCTGTTGTGAGAATGTGTTCACCGAGTACATATAGTTGGAGAGCATAGCGTAAAGGATGTTGCCGTAAGGTTTTATACTTTTGGGCTCTACAAATGCCCTGAATGTGCTTATCTCAACTTTATCAAGTGTCAGCGGGAGAACAAGTTGTGTGAGCCAGTTTGCCGGTGCCTTGTGGTCGTTGTCAAAAAAAGCGTAGATATCGTAATCGTTTCCCTCTTTATTTACTGCTTCGATGGCTTTGAGTATGTTATGGTTCTTCTGGCCGTTTGATGTCGCTTTGCCCGATATCACGTACATTGCGTTTCTGTACTCTTCGCAAAGTTTCTCTATCAGTTTGAATGCGCCGGACTTTTCATTCTCAACTATAAAAACTACCATATACTCGCCCTTGTAATCCTGTTCGAGTATCGAGATCAAGTTCTTTTTTAACTCAGGGAAGTTGTCCTTGCACGGAGCAAAAACCAGTGTCTTAGGAGTATCATACTCGTCGGCTTTTTCCAGGTTGAATGTGATGTTCTTGATAAAACTATAAAGGTAGATAGTCGATATCAATAGAAAACTAAAAACACAGGCAATAATAAAAACAGAAAACATTTTAAACCCCTCTCAAAATTATGTGTAGATAACTTACACCTTTTTATACTTATTTTCCAGTCCGATGTAAAGATTTTGCATATTTTCTGTCAAAATCTGCATAAATTTATCATCATCGTTGTAGTTGCTGTACAAAATCGGTTCTCCGGCATCTATATAAACATTTTTTATGTGGAATGTTTTCTCGTACAAAAAATCCATATCTATCCCTGCTCCATATATGGCTATCGGAACAACAGGAGCACCGGATTCTTTAGCAATCTTAAGAATTCCCCTTTTTAACTCGCCGACCGGTTTATCAAATACAAATTTACCTTCCGGGAATATAACAGCCGAATAGTTTCTGTGGAGCATTTTTACGATCTGCTTCAAGCTGTTTTTTTGCTGAACAAGATTGCTGTTGTCGAGCGGGATCAGTCCCATTTTAGATGTGAGGAACCTGAACA
>JBFZEO010000302.1:0-2648 GCA_041306845.1 Spirochaetota bacterium | reverse complement strand
TAATAAGATTATTCTTATTGAACAAAAAAAGATGATCACTAACAATACATCTCCAGTCCTCATCATAAAATCCGGAAAATAGCCCGGAAGAATTAGGGGTCGTGACAATAACATACCCGCCCGGCGCTGTCAAAGAGTGAACGTTCTTCAAAAAACCAACCGGATCATTAAGATGCTCTATAAGATGTGAGAAATGTACGAGAGAAAAACCACCATTCTCCAGTCCGGAATCCTCAAGAGTTGAATTTATAATATTAACACCATAATTTTTCCTGCCGTACTCAGCAGAGCCGGAGCAAACCTCAACTCCTGTCGAACTATAACCGTTTGCATTCATATATTTGAGAAATAAACCTGTGGCACATCCGATTTCAAGGACATTTGAGCCGGGTGGAATGAGTGAAAAAACCTTATAATCTTCCATTGTTTTCTTAACAAGATTAAAGAAATTAACCTCATTTACTTTTTCATAATTATAGTAGTCATCGCCATATCGATCAAGAGTTTCTGATTTATCTTCCTGGGGATTCTTTAGAATGAGACCACACCCGGTACATTTAGAAAAGTTTTCAGACGACCATTTCCCGTTATAAACTCTTTTAAACCTGCTAACACCACAGATAGGACAAACATCAAAATATTTTGACACACATACCCCCGAATCTGTAAGATTAATTACTGTTACTCTTTGGCGGAATCTCAGCATAAAAAGATGAAATAAAACTCTTGGTATTTCCGGCAATATCACTTACAACAATTTTTATCCCATACTCTCCGGGTAAAAAATAATTTTCTTTTATAAAAAAGGTAAAATCTTCACCTGTTCCATATAAACCGCTGTGATTTATAGATGAAGACAAAACAAAATCATTATTCTTCTTAGCCATAACATCAAAATACAACTCAGCAAACTGCTCGCCATCGATAAAAACCTTTATGCTGTAAGGCGTCAAAAATCCCGGATTATCATCAATCAGATCATAAGTTTTTATAAATAATTTACCGCCCCTGTTAATCCGTATATTTTTATAAAGAGAAACAGGCTGATTGTTTTGATTTACGAAAAAAACATCACTTATAACAGGTGATTTACGATCTTCAATCTTTAATATCTTTAGGGGATTAACAATGGTTTTATTTTCTATATCTTCAATTTCAAAATGAAGATGACTGCCTGTAGAATGACCGGTATTGCCGGAGACAGCGATAATTTCGCCTTTTTTATAAATAAGTTTGTCATTATTTAAGGAATGTGCTGCATTATGAGCATAGGTATAACGGTATTTATTACTTAACCCCTGTACAACTACAAAATTACCTAACCCGTATTTTATAAAGCCGCGTCTATCTTTGTTAAAGAATAAAACCCTGCTGTCCTCAAGGACAAACACATTCTCACCATCCGCAGCAAAGTCAACACCGGTATGGAAATGATCCCCTCTCGTATCTCCAAAAGAGGATGTAATGGCACTATTTTTTATAACATCATTATCAAGCCCGCACAAAGACAACGAAACCCAAACGAATATCAAAACACAAACATATCTCATCCTGTCACCCTATGCGATAATCTGATCAGACTCTCATCAATTTTAAAAATAATACTATCATTCCCGATAAAGGAGATAGAACTTGCTCGCCCGGATACTTCTCCATAATACGAGAGAACTCTGTCCCCCCTATATACATAGATATAAGTTACATTATCTTTAAATGACAACAAAGCAATCTCTCCTGTACCAGAAATCACAAACTCATATAGATCACCCTGATATGAGTAGCTGCCCGATCTGCCGTAACCTATGTGTTTGTACTTTATAGAATTATGAGTCTCATAAAATATCATATCATCATAAAATTTTAGAAATCCGGAGTAAGTCAAATTGTCAAGTGTATTAAAACTTTTATAGGCAACTTTGTTGGATATATCATAGATAGACACCATTTCCGGGTCAAGACCGCCCATTACAGCAGCAAACTTACCATTCCCGTCAACAGCACACGACTTGATATATTTGATTGCCGAGCCGCGGTAATCATAAGAGTCAATCAGCTCACCGGTTTTACCGAAAATGAACATCTCGCCGTCAAGTGTAGAAACAAGTGTAAAAAGGTATTTATTTGAACTTATCGAAGTTATAACCGAGTTTGTATTAAAATCAACGATATGAGCATCTCCGCCGAATGTGTAGGATGAAAAACCGCATCCGTTAGTTTTTACAAGATAGACCAGTGGAATCCCATCAATAAGATGCGGATAGGACAGAGTTGAGATCTCCTTAACAAGTTTACCAGAATTAGTAAAAATAGAAACAGCATTACCAAATTTATCATAAACAACATATCCCATATCATTAGCAGCTATCTGTTTATCCGGCTCCGAGATATATCTGTGGGTAATCTCGCCCGAAGAGGTATAATATCCGCACTCGTTATCACCTGATACATAATAACCAGATGCCGTTTTACCGGATACAACATCCTGATAAATATCCGACGAACCGGACACAGCGTAACTAACCCTATTTGTCATTCTAACGGGAAATAAAAATGTATCTATAACGGCAATCAAAATCATGATGCCCAGCATGATAATAATCTTCTTCTTCATAGCCGGGATTATATAATAATTTGTAAAATTGTCAATT
>JBFZEO010000301.1:0-8637 GCA_041306845.1 Spirochaetota bacterium | reverse complement strand
AATTTTGTTGTCATCTTCATTTCCTCCACCTATATATTTTTTAGTAGCCTTTCTGCTTGGTATAATTGTTTTAAGGAATATTTCAGTATCATTTTCAATAAATGGAATCAAGTAAATATATTCATCAACTAAAATTTCGTATATTTTTTGGTTCGGATATTTCTCAAAGTTAGGATGCTTATATACATTAATTACTTGTTTATTTTCCAATGCAATAATAATTTCTTCAAAACAAATATTTCTTTCGTTTTTTAATATTGCATTTTTTTCAGCGTTCCAATTATATATTTTCATATCTATAATATATTACAATGTATATACATAGTCAATGAAGAAAATCTTGGGAGCGGAATTACTTTGATTCGTTGGATTGCCGGAAAATGGAGATAAAAGGCGAATTTCGTATACATGAAATATTCTGAAGTAAATTGTGTATTTTAAGGACGTGGTTTTGTGAATTATACATTTTTGGCATAACGCTTTTTGCGACACGTTTTTGTGTAGTTACATGTGTGTATTTTTAAATAGAGCTTAGGCACAGATATTGCTTTGGCTATTATCATGTCAAAGGTGGTAAATTATGAATAAATTGTATATTGTTTTAGCTGTTCTATTGCTCTCAAATGTTTTCTGTTTTGCTGAGATGACATCTGTTGAGGATGTTAAGAAAAATGTTGATATCATATGGGTAATATCTGCATCCGCACTCGTTTTTATAATGCAGGCCGGTTTTATGGCACTCGAGGCGGGACTTGCACGTGCAAAGAATTCCATTAATGTTGCACTCAAGAATGTCAGCGATTACATAGTTGCAGCATGCGGATTCTGGATGCTCGGATTTGGTTTTATGTTTGGCTCGTCGGCTCTCGGTGTAATCGGGTTTGACCATTTCTTTTTATCGCTTGACGGAGATCCGTGGACGGCTGTCTTCTTTGTATTTCAGGTGATGTTTGTAGGAACTTCAGCCACTATTGTTTCCGGAGCGGTTGCCGAGAGGACTAAGTTTAGTGCATATCTTGCCATATCTCTCATAACATCGGTTCTTATTTATCCTGTATTTGGGCATTGGGCGTGGGGGAGTTTCCTGAACGGCGGCACCAAGGGGTGGCTGGAGAATCTCGGATTTATTGATTTCGCGGGGTCAACAGTTGTTCACTCTGTCGGTGCATGGGTTGCTCTTGCCGGAGTTATAATAATCGGTCCGAGAATCGGAAAATTCATCGGGGGTAAGCCTCAGAAAATTACCGGTCACAACCTCCCTTTCATGTTTCTCGGCGTGTTTCTTTTGTTCTTCGGGTGGTTCGGATTCAACGGCGGCAGCACGCTTAAAGCCACTTCTGATATAGCACATATAATCATGAACACGATACTCGCCGGCAGTTTTGGCGGTGTGACAACTCTGTTTTTAAGCTGGATGCTGAGTAAAGATAACCTTCCGGAGGCTGAAATGATCGGTAACGGGATAATCGGCGGACTTGTCGGTATAACTGCCGGGTGTGCTTTTGTTGATTCTTACGCAGCGATGATTATAGGTATTTCTTCCGGGATTTTAGTATATTATGGAACGTGGTTTCTGGAGAATGTACTCAAACTCGACGATGTTGTAGGTGCAATTCCTGTACATGGATTCTGCGGAGTATGGGGGACTATCGCTACCGGAATATTTATCAAACAGGAGTTCCTTGATATAAGCGGTAATACAAGAATCTATCAGATCCTTGTTCAGTGTCTGGGTGTTGCGGTGTGTTTTGTGTGGACATTCAGCGTTGCATTCATACTGCTAAAGACTTTGAGCTACTGCATGGGACTCCGCGTCACCAAAGAGGACGAGGAGGTTGGACTCAATATCGCCGAACATGGGGCGAGTTCGAGTATTTTTGAATTATCAAAATCGATCCGCAATATCATATCTTCCCGTAAATATGATAAAGCCTTTAAGATTAGAGATATCGAGCACGGAACGGAGGGGGGAGAACTTGCTGTTCAGTTTAATCATCTCATCGATTCCCTACAGAGGACGTTTGAAGAGAAAGAGAGGGCGCTTGTAAGTCAGAGTCGAGAGATCGAGGCGGCTCATGACAAGGAGCAGCGCCTTAGAATGCAGCTTGAAAAAAAAACAACAGAGATACTCCACTATGTCGGCGATCTGCTGAAGGAGTTGAATGAGGTTACTGCCATAGCCGGCAGGAAGGAACCGGAAATAAATGAACTCAAGGAACTCTCTATCTCCGGAAGATCCGATATGAAGAGGACGATGAAGGCAATCTATGAGATATCGGAGACTGTCGGGATCATCTCAAATATGGCGCGATACATAGATGATATATCTGATGAAACTAACCTACTCGCCATAAATGCCGCTATAGAGGCTGCCAGAGCCGGAACTTATGGACGGGGCTTCGGCGTTGTTGCCAATGAGATAAGGTCTCTTGCAGATAGTTCTAAGGAGAATGCGATTAATATAACTGATAAGGTTGATGATGTTTCAGATAACATAAATTCTTCACTGAAGATAGCGGAGGATACCGAGTCCGTTATATACAGGATAACAACCGAGATAAACAACGTCGGTGACGGCATGTCGCAGATAATAGGACATATGCTTGAAATGAAGTCTGACGGGACAAAGATTAGCAATATGCTCAGAGAATTAAACATTCTGCTGGAAAATCAGGAGGAGCTTCTCGGAGAACAGGTGCGGATCAACTAAGCGGATCTATAAGTATTTATAAATAAAAAAGAGGCTGTTCCATTATTTTGGGACAGCCTCTTTTTTGACTATATTGTAAATATCTGTTACATCATTTGTTATAAACAAAATCAAAAACTTTGATATCCGAGAGTTTAGCCGCAATTGGAAGTTTCAGGGTAAAATCCCCGTTTTTATTGCCGGTGATTTTACATTCCACTTCTGCTCCGTCTCCGTTCTTTATGTAGAATGAGTAGCTGTCGATTTTATCCTGCAGTTCACCCTTTAGATAGATGCCGATCTTGGAACGCTTATCGGCGGATAGGATGATGCCTGCCGCTCCATTCACACTAATAACATTCTCAAAAGAGGAGGCGAACTTATCGGCTTTTTCTTTATAGAGCGAGTCTTCACCGCCGATTTTGCCGGAATTTTTGGAAAGTTTATTAAGCTGGCTGTCTTTTTCATCTAAGATTTTTACGAAAGTCTTAAGTGTGTCAATGTAGTTGTTGTAAAGCATAGCAGAGTTGTAGTCGGTAACTTTAAGTATATCAGGTACGGAATTTATATACCCGTTACCGGACAGCAGGGAGATGAGATATCTGTTATCTTCGGCATAATTCTTCATTCTCTCAGCGGCCTCGGCATCTACAAGTTTATCTTTAAAAATCACAGAGTCCGGATCAGCAGAGTTAAACTTTGTTACAGGTAATATCTCTTTGTTTAATATGTTAACGGTAGTCTTATCATCGTAAATCGGATTGTATTTTAATGTCAGCTTATCTATCTCTTTCTTGTGATTTTGTTCCATAATTCTGATAACTCTGTCGTAATACGTTTTTTGAGAATCAAGTTTATAGTTGTAGCTGTTTATCGTTGATTTTAAGCGTCCCTGATAAAAAGTTTTAAGGTTGTCTTTTTCAAGTTCGGCAAGTTTCGTCTGGACGTCAATTATATCCTCTTTGTTTCTTGCATTGTCTATCTTTTTCTTGTCCAGTATTTCCTGTTCTTTGGTAAGTCTTGCAACCTCTTCCTGTTTATCTCTGATTCTCAGGTTATATTCACCGTTTATTTTCTTTATGCCGAGTTTTTCCCGCTCATTAAGCTGTATAAGCTGTTCATCTTTATCGGCCTGATCTATATCTTGACTTGCCAGTATCTCTTTTTCTCTGAGAATGTCATTCTTGATGTCTGTAATCTCAGAATTCTTTCTGCTGATAAGATCTTCCAGTTCAAGTTTTGCTTTTTCCAGCGCATTTTCACTCTTTTTGGCCAGAGTTAGGATATCGCGCAGATTTGTATCTTCAAATTCCTGAATGTCGAGTTTTACATTCTTGTCCTGTTTATCTATATATCTGGAAAAAGCAAATACGACTAATGATATAACAATTATAAATGCAATTATTACTATCTTAGTAAACATATTTTTATTGCGTTTTGTTTTTTCAAATTCAGTTGAAAGATTGTAAAGTTCCGGTTTTACATCCGGTATGTACTCTTTTTCATTAAGGAAAAGATCCTTGTAGTTATTTTTTATTTTGATGTCATTGCCCATACACCCCTCCAGTCCTCAGGACACTTATAATTTGATACTCTGTCTATAAAAACATCAGCGACAAAAAGTCCGGTTTCCTTAAACTTATTGCCGGCACTTTCCCAGTTTCCGTTGTAATAGTCGGTTAAAGCCTCGCTGAACAGGTTATATTTTGCTTTTACCTCGTCGTTCATGAGATTTTTATCTAACGGGAAATAAATTTTCTTCCCTTCAGTTTTACCTTTTACCTGAACAGTGTCTATCTCGATAAACTCATAGTTGTGATTTTTTACATTACGCTCTATATCTTTTTTCACATATTCGGAGCAGATAACCGGCAGTTTATATACACGGGTCAGCCCCTCGAGTCTTGAAGCAGAATTAACATTATCACCTATAACCGTGTTTGTCATACGCGATGTAGAACCGATGTTCCCATAGAAAACATCACCGCCGTCTATGCCGACTCCGACTTCAATTAGTATAGCTTTAAAAAAACGTTCCTCTTCCTCGGTGAGTTTTACCCCTTTGTTTTCAAGCTCCATTCTCTTTTCGTGCATCTTGCGTCTGAGACTCTCGGTCACGCTCTGTATCTCATAGGCAGATAGGAGCGCCTGATACGACTTGTTGAGCTTCCGTCCCTCCTCCATCGTTCCATAAACAGCGAGGAGCGCATCACCGATTATTGAGCCTATCACACCGTCGTTTGCCAGTATGTGGTGAATGGATCGCTCGTAATGAATGTTGAGGAGCCTTATAATATCGATACCGAGCGTCTCGGTCATAAAGGTAAAACTTTTTATATCCGAAAAAAGGATAGTTAAATCTTTCCTGGAACCTTCAAGTCTTATAACTTTCTCACTATAAGCCTTGAGTGCCGTATCTTTATTTACAAACTTAAGAAAGATTCCCATCAGATTGTTTATGTTGCTTGATAATGAATTAAATGCGGTTCCCAAAAATGTTATATCGTCGTTAGAAGCGCCTTTCATCTCGATGAGGTCAAGTTTTTGAGAGTTCAACATATCGAGTATTGACTCCGTAACTACACGGAGGAATCTCAATATGAAGTTGATTATTATAACTCCGAGAACAGCTGATAAAAAAGTTAAAATTATTATTGTAATTGAGAGTCTTATAAAGATTTTTGTAGATTCGCTGTAGAATTCATTATACTCTTCAGCTCTTATGATGTAAGATTTCCAGCTCGTATTGTATTTATATACTCCGAAGTAATTCTCCCCATTCAACTTAAAAGAGATAAAGTCTTCTGTGATCCCTTTGTTTTTACTATTTTGCAGAGAGTCAAAAAGCTTGTTTTCCAGGTCAATTTTATCGGTACTCTTATTGTCAGGTCTTATGATAAAGAATGGAGATTTGTCCTCCTTGACGGCAAGGTATATAGATTTGTTTTTAGTCAGATCGAGTTTACCCCTGTCCTTAATATTCTCAGTAGACTTATTTAAATCTCCGTTGTACTGATAAATTTCGTATTGACTGTTCAGATAGTTATAAAAGTTTTTCAGATCCTTTATGAGGAGTTCTTTCATAAGTTTTATCTCTCTTGATCTGTTTGATATCAAGTTGATGTAATTGGTAGAAAAATTTGACAGAAGCATAAAAACAATAAATACTATGATAATCTTCAAGACTATCGGTCTTATCCGGGTATTATTTATTTTTCTGCCAAGGACTGATTCAACAAAAGACGACATATTTTAGTACCTCAAAAAAAATGATTGTGTGTATTTAATATACTGAGATAATATACGTCAAAAATTATAAAAAACAGAAAAATTACAAAAATTTCATAAAAATATACCAAAATTCATATGTTTTTCGAGAAAATGTTGACATAAAACTGACATTGTGTTAACCGTGTTGGTAATTATGGTTAACAAGAAAACAGATAAGATAAGAAAAATAATTATTGATAATCTTAACAAGTGTGAAGTTGTGTCCGGTGAATACTTGAGCAGCATAACCGGAGTATCAAGAGTTGCGATCTGGAAACAGATAAACACGCTGATAAAAGCCGGTTATCCTATTGTGTCCGGGAGGAATGGTTATAAACTCGATAATATCACGGATGAACTCTATCCATGGGAATTTGAGGAAACTGGATATAAATTCTTCTACTACAAGACGACAGACTCAACTATGATAAGGTCGAGGGAAAAGATAAATAGCGGATGTTCGGATAATTTTATAGTGATTGCCGGAACTCAGACTGACGGGATCGGGCGGCACGGTCGGCAGTGGGATTCCGGTTCCGGCGGTCTCTTCTTTACAGCTCATAACAAGTTGTCTCTCTCAGTTTCAGAATATTATACGGAGAGTATACGCTCCCTGCTTGCTATCTATCGCACGCTTAGTTTTTATAATGCAGGAGAGATCAGGATCAAGTGGCCCAATGACATTCTCATAGACAAAAAGAAAATAGCCGGAGTTCTGACTGAGTTTTACTCGTCCGGAGATAAGATAGAATATATCGATACCGGAATCGGTATCAACCTGAATAATGCTCCGTCACCGGTTCAAACTGCGAGCCTCTCACAGATTATAAAAAGGGATATCAATAAACGGGAGTTCTTCCTGAAATTTCTCGATAACTATAAAAACAGCCGGTTTGATAACGCAGAGCTTGCTTTTTTTAACACTGCTTTGCGCGGTGTGAATGGAGAGATTACTGTTAATTATAGAGGCAAAAAAATAACCGGTAAACTTGTAAAGGCCGATTACACCGGGGCGCTGAATATGATGATCGGTTCAAAGAAAATCAGGATCTATCCGGGTGAAACCGGTTAACAAAAATATATTACAGGAGTTTATATTATGAAAGGAAGAGAAAAGATTGCTTTAAACATCCTCGCTGCCGTTTTTGCGGCATTAATTTCACTTGGTTCTTACATCGCCATACCGGTTCCGGGATCTCCGGTGCCGATAGTGTTGCAGAATTTCTTTATAATACTTGCGGCACTCCTCCTCGGACCGTTGAGAGGAACTTTAGCCGTGTTGATTTTTCTCGTGATGGGTGCTGCCGGGCTGCCGGTGTTCTCTATGGGGAATGGCGGTTTGATGCATTTCTTCGGAACAACCGGAGGTTACCTCATATCATATCCGATAGCAGCGTTTGTAATCGGGATCATAACGCGGAACAGATCGTCGCTTGTTTTAAACATAATTGCCGGTACAGCAGGAATGATAGTAATTTTTATGATCGGAGTCCCATTCCTCATGGCAGTCCTTAAGTGCGGAATAGAAAAAGGGCTTATCTATGGATGTTATCCGTTTATAATCGGTGATATCATAAAGATAGCAGCAGCTGCTCTTATCGCATGGCAGATAAAACCATTCTTATACAACCGTCTGGGACTCTCCATCAAAAAGAGTATATGACTATGAATGAAAATGAGCTGCTGAAGGCTGAAAATATCACTTATAAATTTGCAGACGGGACGGTCGGGATAGACGGTGTGAGTGTTGCGTTTTATCCCGATGAGCTCACTGTCCTAGCCGGCAGGAACGGTTCCGGTAAGACGATATTGTCCCGTCTGTTGAGCGGCATCATAACTCCGGAGTCGGGAACGGTGAGGTGCCGCGGACTCCCTCTCGATAAATATATCAAATCCGGAGGAGTGAGACCCGGGATAGTTTTTCAGGATCCGGAGTATCAGATCCTATCTGAGAGCGTCTGGGACGATGTTATGCTCGGCCCTGCCAATCTCGGGATGGATAAAAAAAGTGCCGAAGAGAGAGCCTTTTTTGAACTGGAGAGATTTGGATTGCTCCATAAGAGAGATATGCATCCTTACTATCTGTCGGGCGGTGAAAAGAGGAGACTCGCCATGGCTGGTGTGTTAGCCATGAACCCTGAGATCATCATCTTTGATGAACCGTTTGCCAACCTTGATTATCCGTCGATAAAGAATACTATCAGTGAGATCTTAAGAATACGGGCTGACGGAAGAAGCGTTATCATTCTTACACATGAGATAGAGAAAATCCTCGGCGAGGCTGACCGGCTGATGATCATCGACTCCGGTAGGATTGTTGAAGACACGACACCTGACAAACTTCCGCAGATCGACCTCGCCGGATATGGACTCCGCAACCCATTCACAACCTACAGCAAGATATCAGATCTGACATGGGGGCGGGATTGAGCGCAGATATCGATGTTTTCTTTTACATAAACAAAGAGAGTCCGGTTCATAGGTTAAATCCGGTTGCCAAACTGATGATATATTTCACACTGAACTTTGTCATATTCTACACAAATATTTCCGGTTTATTGATATTATTGCCCGGTATTGTTATCCTTTTTGTGTTTTCACGTATCGGTATTTTGTATTTCGTAAAGAGGCTCAGGTTCCTTGCGGTGTTTTTTATTTTTGTAATTATAATGATGTCT
>JBFZEO010000298.1:0-10809 GCA_041306845.1 Spirochaetota bacterium | reverse complement strand
ATATAGACTCTATTCACATCGGCACAATTCCTGACAAACGACTTGCCTGTACCGATACCGCCGACACCCGGGATTTTCCCGCGCATTCAACACCGTTGCATTCCGGACAAACGTAACATGCCCTGTTAAACTTCTCTCTCGCCTTATGTTGAATCTCATTCCAGCTGATACCCCGATGGCTGTCTGTTACAACTCCGAGTACCTTTTCTACCTCTTCAACAGCCTTCCACGCCTCTGCCCTCGTCTCTCTCACAACTATATAATTAACAGGTTTATCAACGTTGCTCTTCGGTTCCTTCACCTCGTCGCCGATTTCCACATGGACAAACACATTCTTCACACCGGGAATTGAGAGTGCCTTATCTACTCCGATAACCTCTTTTACGATACCGGGAGCCGATATTATCGCACGCTCTATTGAGACCCAGTCCTTTGTGGGAATGAGATTCTCCGGCGGGTAACCGAGAGCGATATCTATCGCATTACGGATCAGATTTACCCCGCTGGAATACGGATATGTGTAAGCCGACATAAAACCGCCCGATAACCTCGCTGCGATCTCACCGATCTTAGCACCTTTAGAGGTAACTTTTATATCGCCCTTAGCAGCCCCGATAGTCAACCCGAGAGCCTTGATTCCCTTTTTAAAAACATCTACGGCATCATCAAGCTGCTCTTTCGGCAGAGCCGACGGCATGACATGCCCCCTCTCTATAAAGTATGGTTCTCTCTCTATAATCCGGTCAGCGACACCTGTTATAAATATCTCTCCATTGTAAATCAACGCGTCTATCGATAATTCGGGGCCTGCCATATATTCTTCAACTATAAGCTCACCGGACGGAGATCCGTTTTTCGCATTGTGATACGCTTTCTCAAGCATAGATTCGTTTTCTATCTTCATAACACCGCGGGCGCCCATGTTGTCTGCCGGTTTTATGACTAATGGGAATCCGATCTCTTTTGAAGCTGTTATCAGATCATCCAGACTCCAGCACTTTCTAAAAATGGGGATCGGAACATTAAATTCTTTCAGCCGCTCTCTCATCTTTATTTTATTGGAGGCAGCCTCAGCATTCTCAAACTTGTTCCCCGGAAGTTTCAGTGCGTTTGCAACTGCGGCAACAGTCATAGAGGCATCTGTACCAACTGTTATAACGCCGTCAATTTTATTTTTCTTATTGAGCTCTTTCATCGCTCTGACAGTCCCCTCAATGTCCCTTGTTGAGACAACACACGGCATATCCGCAATCTTCATACCCGGTGCATTCTCATTATAATCTGTGACAACTGTCTTCAGTCCAAGTTCAGCCGCTATCTTAATCGCCGGTACCTGTAAAAGACCGGCTCCTATTATCAAAATTGTTTTGCCTTCGTAATTCATTACCCTCTCCCGCGTAATATTTATGGTCAAATCAGGCTCTTGTTAGAATGGTAAGCTCCCCATTCTGCAAAAATCGTTACTGCTATTATCGACAACAAAAAATAACATTTAACAGAGCCTCAACGATATTTTAAAAAAAATGGAATTCACTGAAAGATATAAAAAAAAATCGTTAAATACAATCCGATGTGCTATAATATCTCTACTGTCGCAAAATGGAGTTTTTTAAATGGGATTAAGATCAGAAAGAAAAACAATATTAAATTACAAAAGCGTATATGAAAACACAAAATATGTTTACGGGAAGAACTCATTCAGACTCTCCGGCAGGATTGAGGAATGGAGCTATGTTGAAATAATATCGAGGATATTTTACAAGAAACTTGAAAAACTCCTCTACGGCAACGAAGTAACAAACTCAATGTATGAAAGCTCTATCAAAAAAATATTGGCGGAGAACGGACTTCTCAACGACACCTTGTTTGATGTCATAAAGAAAAAGGAGTTTCAGTACGAAGCACTAAACACTATGCTTATTAAGATATTTGACTTTGTTTATTTTAATGTAAAAAAGAAACTCCCGTACACAAACAAACTCAGCATCATAACCAATTCTGTGAGTGAACTTCTCGAAAACACATATAAATACTCTGAAAAAGACTACATAATCACAGCCGGCATCGTAAGAGACGAATACCCATTGGTAATCAAACTCGAAAACAGGTACTCCGACATAACAAATCCGGAAATCAAAGTCCGGCTCGATAAACTCAAAGAGGGTATCGATGAGATAAATCAATACAAAGACCCCAACGAAGCATTCCTCGAGATAATGAAAAAACGGACACAATCCGAAAATCACGAGGAGTCAAGACTCGGATTTGCAAAAATGAGATCCGATACGGGATGTACCGTAGATTTTTTCATGGGATCAAAACACTTTGGTAAAGACGGTATAACAATTGTTGCCAAATTCCCGATCGAGATGGTGAGCAAGGATAAAATTCTCGATACAATAGAATCCTCAATCTAACTCTTTATAAAACTCTTTATCTAACTCTCTTTCTGAGACTCTACCTGATAATCTCTATCCTGCTCTCAAGCATATCGACCTCTTTTTTTATAAGCGCAGAAAGATCATCCCCTTCACTATTCAAAATAAGATCAACCATTCCCATAAGATCCTTTGCAGCAAGTATCCTCGGGATAAACACATAGTCAGCCCCCTCGGCGTACATCTTCAAGGCTCGTTCAATACTCTCAGCTGTAACAATTATTTTTGCCTTCGGACAAATCTCTTTTATATGTTTAATAATTTTCAGATTATTCGTTCCTACAAGTACAGAGTCTGGTATGGTCGATATAACGATCTTAACTTCATCTATACCGGCGTGATGGAGCGTATCGAGATGACTTATATCTCCATAGATAACCTTCACGCCGAGTGTGTTTAAAGACTCATGAATCTCAGGATTAAAATCAACGACCACAAGTTTATCTTTTAGTCCGGAGAGGGAGTTATCCCCTTTCACGTTAAGAACCTCATTCAAAAACGAACTTGCCGTTCTGAAAAATCCTAGCAACGCAATCTCTTTACTATCGCCGGTCTCTCCGCCCCCGCCAGTGCACCCGATATCTTTCATACCGAGCCTCTTTAGCGGAATGGAGATAGCCTTCTGCAGACCGTCACTATACTTTATCATATAGGTAGAAACAATAGACGTTATAACAAAAACAAATATGATAACACTCATCGTGTCGCCGCTTATGTGACCGGCAGAGACTCCGAGAGCAGCTATAACAAGTGAGAACTCGCTTATCTGCGACAGGTTTACCGAAGTTAAGAGACTCACTCTAAGTCCATTCTTAAGGGAATATAGAGTCGGGAAGACAGATAAAAATCTTGATAAAATAAGAAATACAGATATAACGCCTGCAAGGATAAGAATCCCGGGATTATCAAGCGGATTCGGTATCTTCATCCCGAGCGACACAAAAAACAGTGTAACAAAAAAATCTCTTATATTTATAACTTTGGCAATAACATTGAGATTGTATGGGAAAGTAGATATTGAGATACCGGCAATCAGAGCCCCCATCTCAAGTGAGAGATTAAAAAAAGATGCGATACCGCACACCAGAAAGCACCATCCGAGTGAAGACACAAGAACAAGCTCCGGAACTTTTGCAATCGACTTAAAGAATTTAGGCAGAACATACTTACTCACGGCGAGACTTATAACAACAAGGAGTCCGCCCTTCACAAAAGACAATATGATCTGAACAATATCAGGATTTGACAAATTAGGCTGGATCCCGAGGAGAATTATCGCCCATATATCCTGGAACACGAGGATCCCGAGTGTCAGCCGCCCGGCGAGTGTATCAAGCTCAAACTTGCCGTATAAAAGTTTGACAACGATTGCGGTACTGCTTAACGCACAGCAGGCAGCAAGATAAAAAATATCATATTTACCGGCACCCGTCGTAAACCCTATAAGCCAGAAAAAAACAACTCCAATTACAGCCGTTATCGGGAACTGAGTCAACCCGCCGACTATAAGCGACTTCCCGGAATCTTTCAGTTTTTTTATATCAATCTCAAGTCCTATCAAAAACAAAAGAAGAATTAATCCGAAATGGGATATAGTTTCTATATCATTCATATCTTTGACAAGTCCAAATCCTATTTTAGGACCGATAACTATCCCAGCCGCCAGATATGCCAAGAGAAGCGGCTGCTTCAGCTTGTGCCCGATAAAAGCCATTATTGTCGCAGCAAGGATAGCTATTCCCACACTGCCGACCACATTACTCCCGCCGCTCTCAGCCGCCATGGGAAAAACCGCCCCGATCAAACCAAGAAAAGCAACTATAAATATTTTATATTTTTTGTTAAAACAAACACTCATGATAAACCTTTTATTCAGATATTTTCACCGATAATATAACTTTTTTTTGAGAATGTAAACCCGCTAAAAAAATGAAAGCGTTTCAAAAAAATGTTTATCATCTTTCTGAAACGCATCATAAATCATTTAAAAACTAAACTTCTGCATATTTACCGATAAGAGATTCGTTCCTTGCGATATATTTTATAAGACGATCCCCTTTTAGGTTATTCTGTGATAAAAGGGCAAGGTCGTAAATGTTGTGTATAATGTCATTTACCTTATCCGCTCCGGCACCATTCAGCTCGATAAGACGCTTAACCGTACTGTTAGCCGAATTTACCATAAGGGTATGCTCGTTAAAAATATCCTCGTCGCTGTTTCTATTATAAGCCATGTTCATCTCTTTAAACCGTCTCATATGCTCGGAGTAGACTATCATTCCGCTTATCCCAGGATCTTTTAACGGACCGACTTTGATATTTAGCCCTTTATTTTCATCTTTGAGGATTTTCTCAAAAAGTTCTTTTATTTTGTCATTGGACGTTTTATTGTTTTCGTCAACTATCCCCTTCTCCTCTTCCCCTTTGAGAATGTGGTTATTGTCGCTGTCAACACGCATAAACGTAACGTTAGAATCCTTCATTTCGAGGAACTGTATGAAATGCACATCGATCATCGTTGTAAAGTATACAACTTCAATGTTGTGATTCTTGGCAATATTTATTATAGCAGCCTGTTTTTCCGGATCAGAAGAGTAAAGGATAACCTGTTTACCGTTTTCCTCTTTATTAACGCCATTATTTTTTGTTTTATACTCTTCGAGTGTTCTATAAATGTTATCAGATGTCTTAAATATTATAACATCCTTAACTTTTTCAAAAAACTTTTCATTATTCATCATACCGAACTTAACAAATATATTGATATCTTCCCAGAACTGCTCATAGCGGGGACGATCCATTTTAAAAATCTCATTTAATTTATCTGAAACTTTTTTTGTAATATGTTCGGATATCTTCCTCACATACGGATCGTTCTGCAGATAAGATCTTGACACGTTCAGCGGCAGATCCGGTATGTCGAGCGTTCCCTGGAGAAGCGTCAAAAATTCCGGAATTATCTCTTTGGAGTTATCGGTTACAAATACCTGATTACAGTAGAGTTTTATCCTCCCCTTAGAACTGTCAAGTTCGTGACGGAGTTTAGGAAAATATAAGATCCCTTTCAATCTGAACGGAACCTCAACATCAAGATGGATCCAGAAAAGCGGCTCACTTTCAAAAGGAAAAATCTTCGAGTAAAATTCTTTGTAATCTTCCTCTTTAACATCTTTAGCCGACTTCAGCCATAACGGCTGTTTGTCGTTTATCACAGATCCGTTTAGCTTTATGGTGAATGGTAAAAAACTGCAATATTTCTCAATTACCTCTCTTACTTTCGCAACATCGAGAAACTCTTTCGAATCATCGGCAACATTTAAGATCACCTCGGTTCCACGATCCTCTTTAGAATGCTCCCTGAGTATAAACTCGGTACCTCCGTCATTTATCCAGTGGGAGGCACTTCCGCCGGTGTAAGATCTTGTAATTATCTCAACTTTGGTACTCACCATAAATGCAGAGTAAAATCCGAGTCCGAAGTGTCCGATGATCTCGCTGGCACCAGCCTCATCCTTATGACTCTTGATAAACTCCTCCGCGCCGGAAAAAGCGATCTGATTGATATACTTTTTTATCTCATCGGCAGTCATTCCGATCCCGTTATCCTTAAATATTATCCTCTTATTTTCACTATCAATTGTAACTTCCACAGAGAGTTCACCGGTGTCCCCTTTGTAATCCCCCATTACAGACAGATGCCTCAGTTTGGTCAAAGCATCCACACCGTTCGATATCAGCTCTCTGATAAATATCTCTCTATCAGAGTAGAGCCATTTTTTTATAATAGGCAGTATATTCTCCGTGTGAATGGAAATATCTCCCTTCTCCTCTTTTACGTTTAAATCCTCACTCATCAAAAAAACCTCCGAAATATTGTAATTATGATTATTAAATTTGATCTGGCGAATGGGTTATACCTCCCCATTCCAAAAACCTGCCGGAAAATAAATATAACAACTAAGACAGTAAATAGTCAACTTTTTTATATAAAGGGCACTTCTAAAAAAAGGCCGTCTCCGCCTGAGGAAGAGACAGCCTTTATCACAAAAAAGAAACAAAATTAACCTTTAACAGATCCGCCGGTAAGTCCGGAAATAATCTGGTTCTGGAGCGCAAGCCAGAGAACAACTATCGGAAGTGATCCGACAAACGATGCTGCCGAGAATATACCAAATCTCGTATTCATAGCGCCCTGCACCTGTATAAAACCTCTCAATCCAACAGGCATTGTGAGATTATCAGGAGATCTTAATATTACCTGAGCAAGAACAAATTCATTATACTGACCAACAAACGATAATATCGTTGTAACAGCAAGTATCGGTCTTACCAGAGGCAGAATTATCGTTATAAATGCCTGCCAAGGTGTAGCGCCGTCAATCATCGCTGATTCCTCAAGAGCTTTTGGTATTGTATCAAAATATCCCTTAACAAGCCAGATGTTGAACGGGATACCGCCTCCGAGATACACGAGTATCAAACCGAGTTTACTGTCTATCCCAAGCAGAGGGGACAGATTGCCAAGATACAATAGCAGTAAATACAAAGCAACCATTGCCATGGTTCCAGGGAAAACCTGTATAGTCAAGATAATCATCAGTCCAAGTTTTTTCCCTTTGAATCTGAATCGGCTCAAAACATAAGAAGCGAGCGCTGTAACAATAACCTGAACAATAGCTACCGAACCGGCAACTATTATAGAATTTAGGAACCACTTAACCATAGGGAACTTAGCATTTAGTGCATCTGGAACGCCGACTCCGGTAAAAAATATTTTAAAATTATTGAATGTAAACCGCTCTTCATAAATATATCTCAATTTATAAGCTGCTGAATCGGTAAAAAATATACTTCCGACTCTCTGTTTATCCTCTTCAGAAACACCCTGTTCCCATATCTTATACTTATCTAAAAATACAGTTTCAAGATTTTTATTTCCATTGCCCTTGATGTATTTTTTAAAAGCATCTTTAACAGCTGCTGCTTCAGGAGATCCATTCTCAACTTTCATTGACTTGCCTGACATCTCAGTATCGATAATATCAAACTCGCTCATACCGGATACAGCACGATCAAATCTGTTTATAAGATTCTTCTTTGATATTACATTTTCTCTTCTATCCGCTTCGTTGCTGTCAATCCACGTGTTGAGATCAATCGTCGGGATCAATCCGATATGGGGTCCAAAAACAGCCTGATTCTTTCTTACTCCCGCAAAAAGCACCTCAATTATGGGAAGAAGGACTACCAATGCAACAAAAATCAAAATTACATGCTGAAGAACTTCTTTTAATAATGGAATTCCACCTTTTTTCTTGTTAAGCATTATCAACCTCCTTGAATGTATTGGTGAATTTAAACTGCAGGAACGTTATCGTACCTATTATAAAGAATACTATTATGGCAATAGCAGACGCCAGTCCATAGTCAGTTTCATTCTCACCAAACGCAAGCTTGTACGTAAATGATATAAGGATATCTGTATGACCAGGAAGGACACCGGCATCCATAACCGGACGCCCCATCGTCAACAGATATATACCGCCGAAGTTGTTGAATGCGAAGGCAAACGAACCAACCAACATCGGCCCTAAAGTTATAAGCAAAAGAGGCAATGTTATCAATCTGAACTGCTGGAACTTGCTTGCTCCGTCAACATCTGCCGCCTCATACATACTTGAGTCGATTGACTGCAAAGCACCAAGGCTTATTATCATCATATACGGGAAGCCAAGCCATAAATTTACCAGAAGACAACTTATCTTAGGCATAATCCCGGACGGATCAAGCAGCCACGGTATATCAAGTTTTAATGCTAAATTTACGACCCCGAAATCATCATTCAAGAAACCGCCCCACATAAGAACCGACACAAAAGACGGTATCGCATAAGGGAGTATAAAAAGAGTTCTGTACAGGAATTTACCCTTAAGATCTCCGGCATTAAAAACAAGAGCAAGCATCAACCCCATAGCAAAAGAGGTTATAACCGATACCGCAGACCAGATAACAGTCCAAACAAAAACCCTCATAAACGGAGCAGTCAATGTTTTTGATGTAAATATTTTAGTAAAATTATGAAAACCTACGTGTGCAAAAAATCCAGGTTCTATCGGATTTTCATAATCTGTATTAGAAACATCAATAACTTTGATCTTAAATTTGGATAATTTCGGCATCTTGAAATTATCAAGCATTAAATTTCTTGCTTTAATCTCTTTTAATGTTTGTTTATTTTCATTCTTCAGCTGAACAATCTGATTATTAAGATCTTTGATATCCATGTATCTGTTGTAACCGGCAGGCTCCCTCTTTACAAGGGCCAACCTCTTATTCAACTCAACAATCTGAACTTTTTTATCTTTAACGATCTGAGCTTGTTCTAAGTTAAGACTTTTATTTTCTTCTTTTTTTGCTGTTATGTACTCTTTTTTAAATTTAGCCAGCTTTGAATTAAATTCACTTATATATTTGTTAGCTTTTAGAATATTTGCCTTAACAGTATTGAGATCTCCGGCATTAACTGTTGTTATATCTTTGTTTATAACATTATCAATCCCTTCGATAACAACTTTCTCATTCAAACCTTCATTCGCCATTTTATCATTTAAGAAACTTTCAGCTTCAGTATTAGCTGATATATCAAACGTTCCATAAACGAAATTCATTCCATCCAACTTATATTCATTCCAATGTTTAAGAGGAGATCCGTCAACAGTAGTTACAAACTTACCTGTTTTTTTATCTTCATAAACTTCAGTAGTATAATCAGATTCGGTTTCATTTATCATTGTAAGTTTGTACATCTTGCCATCTTTCAAAGCGAAAGATCTCTTCTTTTTCATAAACTCATTACCAACACCTTTAAGATAACTGCCGCCATTGAGTTCTATGGGACATTTTTCTTTTAGACCGTTTTCAAAATCTGAAAAATCCCCAAATGTAATCATGTAATTGGTATTATAAAACTCATCTGTATCAGAATCATACGCACTCTCTTCACTTTCGGAAGCTGATAACTCATCTTCAGTATAGAGAACTTTGTCAGATATTCTTACCATATCTCCAACATACTTCTTTATATCATCAAGACCTATCTCAGTAAGTACATAAGAGTTCTTTTCATTATCATATTTAGCAAGATAAATTAGAGTCTTAACTGGTTCTGCTTCTTGAACATTTTCTGTAGCCGCATCTCCGCCCGCAGCAGGTTCTGCTGTATCCGGCACAGACTCAGTATACTCAATATCACCATCATTAGTCTCGATTTTATCTATAATCTTACCTTCTGCATCTATAACAACTTTGTCTTTTGTAAAAACAATTGCAAGGAACTCACTTTTCTTGATCTTATCCAGACTTTTTATAATTCCAGGCTCAACTTCATCGTACCATTTGTTTTTTTCGGCAGCAACGAGCTCAATATCATCATCAGCTAAGTCAGAATTTTTAGAATTTTTCTTAATAAAATCTGATTTTATTTCTTTTACATTCTCTATTGCGTCATTTTTCTTTGCCTTCCAATTGGAGATAAAATTATCAATTTTATCTTTTGGAGCATAAAACTCTGCATACAAAGGAAGTACTGACCCATCGACATCCCACTTACCCGTTAAAACTTCAGTCCTCGCATCATCCAGAGTCATCAAATGCCCTGTACCATAATTTGTAAATGCAATATAGACAGTATAAAAAATAGGATACACCGTAAAAATCAATATTATCAATATTGCCGGAAGCATATATCTGTATATATACAATCCTTTAACCCAAATACTCATGAGAATAAAACCGATACCCAACACTATAAAAAAGGGAACAAGCAATTTATGGAATTTATCATAGATTAAGTATATCAGTAACGCGCCTAATATAACAAATATAGCTGTTGCTATAATCTTCCCAATACCGCTGGACTTTACTTTTTTATCGGGTGTAAATTTATCACTAACTCCGTTCATATTACCATCCCTACAATTTGTTATTTTATAAACATAACCTTATACAAAAATGCCTTCTTCTATATACTTTTGCATAAGGTCTAATTTCAGTCACCATAAACATTTAAGCTGAAAAGACTCAGCTCCGGATCGAACACTCAAAATTCTATTCAACAAAAAAACACATACACCAAAACATCTCTTTACAAGCCAATCTGATATACAAAATAAGAAAACAGCCTCTAAGCCGCTCGGCTTAAAGACTGCTCCTTACAGACATATTAAGATCTCAATTAATCGTATCTTGAAGTATTCTTAGAAAGATCAGTTTTAATACTCTGAACAGCATTTTTAACTGCATTTTCAACAGTAGTTTCACCTGTTTTAAACTTATCAACCATTCCGGCAGCATAGTTAAATACAACTGCCAT
>JBFZEO010000293.1:0-8610 GCA_041306845.1 Spirochaetota bacterium | reverse complement strand
TGAAAATAGACGGCTCTTCACCGGCAAATATCAATTTACTGAAATCACTCAGGGCAGCCGACTTATCTCCGGACTCAGCTCCGGTAAAAAGATACAATCTTCCCGGTTTGCCCGATTTTATCACGCCATTAAATTCCATCTGATTCATATCAACCCCTCAGCTCCTCAACTTTCAACCCGAGTTTCATTAACTTTACGGAGAGATTACTCGGAAATATACCGAGAGCTCTTGCCGTTTGAGAGAGATTGAACCCATTCTCTTTCAGCTTCTTTTTGATAAAATCCCGCTCAAACTTAATCCGGGCATCGTTTAGTTCGCAATCATCATATTTTGAGATAAAATTAGCCTCATCTTCAGGCCTGTTATCCATCTCAACATATTTTTTTATATCCATAATTCCGATACTGCCGCCGTCACTCATAACCAAAAGACGCTCTACTATATTGCGAAGCTGTCTAATATTCCCGGGCCAATTATACTCCGACAGATACTTGAACGCATCGGAACTAAATTGTTTCGGAACCATATTATTATTCTGTGATAATTTCTTGTTAAAATAATCAATCAGGATAGGGATATCCTCGCGTCTTTCCCGCAGAGGCGGAACTTGTATGGGAATGACATTCAGTCTGTAATACAGATCTTCCCGGAACAATCCCTTGCGGATTTCGGCTTTTACATCCTTATTTGTCGCCGCAATTATACGGATATCTACATCAATAACACCATGCCCGCCAACCCTGGTTAGTTTCATCTCCTGTAGTACCCTTAGCAATTTGGCCTGCATAGCAAGTGACATATCAGCTACCTCATCAAGAAAAAGAGTTCCCCTGTCAGCCTGCTCAAAACGTCCCGCGCTATCAGCTATCGCTCCGGTAAACGCACCTTTAACATGACCAAAAAGTTCCGATTCTATAAGATTTTCCGGGATAGCCGCACAATTAACACTTATAAACTGTTTATTCTTTCGCAAAGACTGGTTATGCACCTCACGAGCCACCAGTTCCTTACCGGACCCATTCTCCCCAAAAATAAGAACTCTTGCATCACTCTTCGCCGCACTCGCAACAAGATGCTTTATATCCAGCATCTTTTTTGAGCCACCGATCATCTCATCATATTTAACAATCTTTACCGGCATCGACTTTATAGTTTCTTTCACATTCTCTATATTCTTAACAATTGATAAAACACTCTCTATGGTTAATGGCTTTTCTAAAAAGTCATAGGCGCCCATCTTGGTTGCTCTTACCGCCTGATCTATCTTCGCATGTCCGGATATCATAACAACTTCAACTTCGGGAAACCGCTCCTTGATAGTTCCAAGTACATCTATCCCTCCGAGTTTCGGCATCCATATATCAAGAAAACACATATCGATATGCTCACGGTCTAACCAGCGGATTCCGGATTCCCCGTCTTCCGAGGAAAAAACCTTGTATCCCTCATCTTCAAGGATATCGGTGAGAATTTCCCTTATACTCTCTTCATCATCAATAATCAGAATATTCATTGCAACTTACCTATTTAAAATACAATTAAGAATTTCTCATGTATCAACACTTCATCATTTAGGAACATTAATCGGCAAATCCATTACAAATAAATATCCGCCCGGCGAATAGTTAAAAGAGAGATTACCCTTATGTTCTGAGATTATGTTATTAACAGCAACAATCCCCATTCCGATATCATCATCAAGCCGATGACCGCCAAAAGGCTTGAGATCGCTCTCCGGCACATCGGAACACTTCCCGCAAAAAATCTTTATTCTTATAAAGTTACCGATGTCCGTAAACCGTTCCAATTTTACGAAAATTTTATCATCTTCTGCAACTGTTTTTACACATAACCGCATCAAATTTGATATAACCAGCTCAATTAAGACCGGATCTCTGTAAACAGCGCAATCTTTTTCATCCCCAACAATAACAAATTCAACATTTAGAGCCTCAAGTCCCATTGATTTTATACTGTTTCTTATACTTTCGATCAAAGTACCATTGCTCATCATAAGAGCCGGTACTTTCACAAATTCATTAAACTCCTCAATCTTCTCCTCAAGAACATCAACTTGATCAAGTATTGTTTTTACCGATTTTCTAAGGACAGACTCAAATTCATCCTGTCCAAATCGCTTCAAAATCCTTTCTGCCGATAACTTTATCGGAGTAAGCGGATTCTTCAGTTCATGTGAAAGTTTTGCAGATATTATTTCCCAGGTAAGGCGGCTCTCTTTCTCAATTAGTCTCGAATTTGAACGCTCCATCTTTTCTATCATCGTGTTAAAAGATCTCGATATCTCCTCTAAATTCACATTCTTTCGTTCTGCCGCATCGTTAGTAACGGTCAACTTCTTATTACCAACCAAAACAGACAATATGTAAACAAGCAAAACAGTCGCCATCAAAATATTGACCGTTATAAGAATAAAAATCATTACAAGTTCATATCTCGAATTTACAACAAGCTCCCTGATCTCAGCCGAAACTCCATAATAACTATTACTTCCGACATACTTTCCGAGGCTCAAAACAAAAGATTTTTTTGACGTATCTTCAGCACTAAATCTCAACCGATAAACAAGATATCTTTTATTATTCAAAATCGTTTCATAGGAATCCTCATTTCCTTTAATTCCCGAATACTTTTCCGATTCACCAAAAGAGCCCGAGTTCAAATACAGACTCCCCTCGTAATTTTTAAAAACCTCAACACCATTCTTATCTAACAACTGTGCAAAATCGAGCTCCTGACCAACAACAAAATCAACAAGATCGTTTAACAAAAAACTATCCGCTCCAAACCTGGCAGACAACTGTTCTTTTGCGTGAATGAGTAGACGGCGCTGTTCATCAACATAAACCTTAAAAACTTTTTCCGCAGCCTCATCTGTGGTTCTAAACACTTTACGGTGATAATCTGACAATATATTAGAAAAGAGATCGTTGCTCTGCTTGAAAACAAATAAGCATACCACCAAAACTGGCGGTATCAACAAAAACAAAATAGAAATAGTAATTTTTTTATTAAAATCAAGAAAAAGACCTCTCACCCTAAAATGAACATAAATTCTATAAGCAAGAAAAACAGTCAGGATTACAGTAAAAAAAATCGATAAATACAAAACTGAGTATTTAAGCCATGAATACTTTACATCTGCAGAAAACAGAATAAAATATAATCCACTTAAGACTACAGAAGAGATAAGAGCAGTTATGCTTCTAAAACATAATTTATTCATTACAGATCATCAACAATATCTTTTTTAAAAATATCAATGAGAGCAACGATAGCGTCGTCTTCATCTTCTCCGTCAATTATCATAACGAGAACACTCTCATAAGTCGCACCAAGAGTCATCATTCCAATAACAGACTTGCCATCAACTTCAACATCATCTTTTTTAAAAATAATCTTGGAGCTGAACTTGTTTGCGGCCTTTACAATATCACTAGCAGGCCTGGCATGGAGCCCGGCACGCCACTTAACAACAACATCTTCTTTTCTCATAATACTCTCATAACTTAAATATATCTAAAACCAAAACATCGCCGCTCAAAAAACCGCATTAAAAATATAATCGAATTATAGTTTTTTTGCAAGCAACTAAATTACTTTTTAATTCCTGTAAAAATAGCTGTTTTTCACTTCCTCTGTCTCATAAAAATTTATCAGAGTTTTATTAAATTCTCTCGCAGTATTAACACCCATAATTTTCAGACGATGGTTCATGGACGCAGCTTCGATTATTATCGGGATATTTCTGCCCGGCATTACCGGGATAAGGAGATATGGAACTTTGACTCCGAGAACATCATAAAATCTATCATCAAGTCCGATTCTTTCGTATTCTTTTGTTGAATCCCATTTTTCGAGTTCAACAACAAGATGCACTCTTTTTTTATTTTTTATCGCCTTTACTCCATACATATTCTTAACGTTAATTATTCCAACGCCTCTTATCTCCATGTGGTGGCTTATTACTTTTGTTCCGTTCCCGATCACGACTTTATTCTGCATTGCTTTTAGTTGAATGGAATCATCCGCAATAAGGCGGTGTCCTCTCTCTATCAACTCGAGAGCTGTCTCTGATTTACCGATACCGCTTTTACCGAGAATAAGAATTCCTATCCCAAATATCTCGACAAGAACTCCATGTATCGTAGTTTTTAAGGCAAAATGATCACTTAATATATTAAAAAGGAAAGATACCAATTCCGAAGTTGAGAGTTTAGATATCAAAACCGGAACATCATTCTCATCAGCAATCTTGAGAAATTCATCGGCAGGATAATCTCCGTTACTAAAAATGCAGCATGGAATTTTATACTTAAGCATCTCCCGAACATTTGCAAAGTAGCTGTCATCTTTATATTTTTTTATGAAATTATACTCACCGCGGCCAAAGACCTGAACACAGTTATAGGAAAAGAAATCAAAGAAACCACCGAGAGCAAGTCCAGGCCTGTTGATATTCCGGGTCTCTATAACACGATCAAGTCCCTTCCTGCCCGCCGCACAAATTAACTTTAAGTTATTTTTTTTTGCATCAATATCGAGGATATCAAGAGTTCTCAGGATATCAGCCATTCAAAAGCCTCCGCACATTCTCAAAGCGTTACTACAAATCAGTGTCTAAATAATAAGGAAAAAAAATCCCGGAACTAACCGGGATTATTAAGTTTATTAAGCAAGAACAACCCATTTACCGTTATTTTCCTTAAAAAGGAAAGATACCTTTAAAGAGCCGGCATCGATGTAGATATCAAAGAAATACTCTTTTTCAAGAACCTCTTTCTGTGCAGCAATCAATGAAAGTTTTTTTAAATTGATACTTCTTATTTTTTCAGCCATCTTAACGCTGTTTGGATCTTTGGCATCAATAGCGTACTCCACATATGAGGAATCGCTCTCTTTGATAAACAAATACACAACATCATCATCAAGTTTTCTGAAGAATGCAGATGATGGCTTTTTATCAGCTGCAAGGTATGTAAATCCGAGAAAATCTGACTTTGACGATGTCATCTCAAGGTAAGCATCCTCCAAAGTCGTAGGTTTAGTGTTTATGTCTACATGAGCAGTAGGCTCCGGATTGTTACTCTCGTGTTCATTGTAGAAAACAACAAGATCTTCATGAGACATTTTGCCATGATCTGTAATTTTTGATTTCTCTCTGTTGATCTTAACGTCGATCTTGTGGATCACCTTATCAATTGCACTATACATTTCTCTATCTGTTGCCGAAAACTGCATAGTACCAAATTTATGAGTAACAATAGTAACATCAACTCTGCAGTCCAGCTTTTCTCTTTCAAGATGAAAATCAATTTCCAAAATATGCGTTTTAAAATAATTGATTTTTGAGATTCTTTTTTCGATATGAGCCTTCATTCTGTCTGATACTGTAAAATTCTTAGTACCCTGTACTTTTAAAGTCATATAATCCTCCGTTTATAGTTTTACACAAAATAAAACCATTATTATAATTTTTTTTTATTTTTATCAAATGTTTCTTTTGGACGACGGTAAAATATTTAGAATTTTCCTATATTTCGCTACCGTCCTCCTCGCAATGTTGATCCCTCTGTTTTGTAAAATATCAGATATTTTCTGATCCGATATTTTGTTTTCTTTATTATTTTCCACTATCTCCTTTATCATTTCACGTACAACTTCACTCGACACACTATCTCCATTCCCCTCCTTGCTTATAGAATTGGTAAAGAAATACTTTAACTCATGAAGTCCCCAGTCTGTTTGAATGTATTTTGATGAAGATAATCTTGAGACAGTGGATTCCGCCAAACCGACCTTCTCAGCGACCATCTTCATTGTCAACGGAACAAGAAATTTCGGTCCTTTCTCAAAGAAGTTTTTCTGAAACCTCGACACAGCCAAAACAACTCGATACAGCGATTTTTTCCTGTGATCTATCATTCCTATAAAACTCTTCGCATCTTTGACTTTTTCTGTAACGTACTTCCGCTCCTCTTTGGGAGTTGTTTTCGCCAGCTTTAATTTATCAGAAAGATCCTCAAGATACTTTGAAACGGTAAGAGAGGGGATAATCTCGTCGTTTATATCAACAACAACATCGCCCTCTTTATAGTAAACATACGCATCGGGAATAATATAGCCGTCATCTGCCGAGTCGCACGACCTCCCCGGGAATAGTTCAAAATGCGAAATAAATTCAAAAGCAGTTTTTATTTCCAAAAGCGTTATTTTTAATATCTTTGATATCTGAGCATCTTTACGCTCAAGCATTAGGTCAAAATGGTTCTTAACTATCTCATACGCATTTTTATCTATGAGATCGGCAGGAAGCGACTCTATCTGGTAAAGAAGTGCCTCGCGAACATCCCTGCTTGCAACCCCATCCGGTTCAAAGGTCTGTATATATTCTAAAACCTCTTCCGCTAAATCCTGTTTACCCGGGAAAAGCTCCTCAAGATCACCCTTGAAAAAGCCATCTCCATCGATACATTGTATAATTGTCTCGCCAATCTCTTTCCTATCATCACTAAGCTCTGCGAGGTTAAGCTGCCACAAAAGTTTTTCATGAAGTCCCTCTTTGCGGGTAGCTGTCAGTTCTATGAAACTCCGCTTATCATCATCACCGCCGCTTCTTGCAAACTTTCTGCTGAGAAACGACTCTTCCTTGTACGTAGAGCGTTCTTTCCTCTCCATAATTTCAAGTGCCGGATTCTCCATAACTTCCCGTTCTATCCTCTCTCTGAGGTCTACAATAGGCAACTGTATAAGCTCAAGCGACTGCAGTAATTCATGTGATAAATTAAGTTTTTGTGTAAGTTTAACATTTAAATTCTGAGTAATCTTCATAAAACGCCTTTACAAGTCCAATCTCTGATGCTAATTTTCAACTCAACCCTATATATATTCTAATACTTTTTACGGTTAATGTGTAGACGATTTTGAATATAAATCACACTAACACTAAAATCTACAAAAATGACAGTAGATTTTTAATATTTTTAACAAAAAAAATAAACCTTTATTTTTTTATTTTTTTTTATTATACTTCGTCTATTATGAATGATATGGATTTTGCAGATTCTTTTCTAAAGAATATAAAAATTACCTTTAACACAAAAGATATTGCCACAATAATTTTTGATGAAAATTTTAAAATACTATACACAAACAACATTTTTCATTCAAAGTTCCGTAAGACTTATATAAATTCACAGCTCGATTTTCTCTTCCGCAAGAAAGACGATTTTATAGTTAATTTCTCAGACTTTCCCATCTCGGAACTGCTCACATATGAGAACCAGGTTTTTTCATTCACAAGGAGCCCGGAGCACGAGCTGTTTTTTAACTGCGTTACTCACCATGCCGGGATTCACAACGGTAAAGAGGTGTTTATCGCGCTACTTTATGATGTAAGTGAATGTAAGTACAAACAGATATTTGACACGATACATGCCCTTGTCAAAGCAAGTCAGTTGAAAGATAATGATACCGGCTCCCACGTCCAGCGTCTCAACGAATATTCGCGAGTATTAGCTCAACACATAAAAGACTCCAGACACTCGCTTTACCCGGAGATCGATGATGACTTCATAGAACGGATCGGGATAGTCGCTTCAATGCACGACATCGGCAAGATCGGCATCCCTGATTATATATTAACCAAGCCCGCAAAACTCACCGATGAAGAATTTGAAATAATGAAAGAGCACACGATAAACGGTGCATTTATCCTGTCGGAACTTGCAGGAAAGATGGCGAGGGACATAGCCCTATTCCACCACGAGAAATGGAACGGAGAGGGTTATCCGTATCACCTCAAAGAGGATCAGATCCCGACATCGGCAAGGATTTTGATGATCGGCGATGTTTTTGACGCATTGAGAATGGAAAGGTGCTACAAACCGGCTTTTCCTCAGGAAAAAGCCGTTCAGATAATTATGGATAGCAAAGGAACCCATTTTGACCCGGCCATGACCGACGCATTTTACGAAATAAGGGATAAATTTAACGATATCTTTCAGTCAAATAAAGATGACTAATCACAATCAAAGTCTACCAAGGAGAACATAAATCATGAAATCCGTATTAACATTCAAAGAAAAAAAACTTAAAAAAGAAAAAATAACGATGCTTACTTGCTACGACTACTCAACGGCAAAGATAATGTCCGGCACAGATATCGACTCACTGCTTATCGGAGACTCGCTTGGAATGGCATTTCAGGGATTATCCGACACGCTGCCTGTGACAGTTGACGAGATTATCTATCATACAAAAGCGGTGAGACGGGGATATCCCGGGGCTTTTATCGTTGCAGACATGCCGTTTTTGTCATATCATGTTTCGCCGGAAGATGCTGTAAGAAATTCCGGGCGGCTCATAAAAGAGTCGGGAGCTTCGGCAGTTAAGATCGAGGGCGGAAGCGAGATGGCAGCAACCATAAAAGCCCTCATCAACGCCAAAATCCCGGTAATGGGACACCTTGGGCTTACTCCTCAGTCGGTCAATATGTTCGGCGGATTTAAGGTGCAGGGCAAAGACTTCGATACAGCAAAGGCGATTGTTGAGGACGCTCTCCTCCTTGAGAGTCTCGGCGTTTTCGCCAT
>JBFZEO010000291.1:0-4506 GCA_041306845.1 Spirochaetota bacterium | reverse complement strand
CCGGCTGGCGGAAGCTTACATAGGACTCGGCAGATTTGATGATGCGGAAAACATCTTTAACGATATCTTTGCGAATAAGAATTTGATAGAAACTCACGCCAATTTGATTGTAAAAGATTTTATCACACTTGTTTCCAAGAGAGACCAGGGGCAGGATCTGCTGAATGTGATAAAACTCCTTAACAAATCGCAGCCCGGGTATTACGAAGCACTCTCCGAATATGGTAAGCTGCTTGTTGACAGGCGTTACTGCGAGGCGGCGATCCCTATCCTTGAGGAGATACTTACTGTAGATAAAGACAATATTGAGATTAGATACAATCTCGGTATTGCCTATGACGGTGTCGGTGAGTATTTTAAGGCAATGGATCATCTACAGAATGTTTATAATGAGACTGACAATCCCGAAGTTGTTTATCTGCTCGCCCACTCTATGTTTTATGCAAAATATATAATGGATGCCCTCTCATTGCTTATGAAAAACTATGATAGGATTCCCCAGGACGGCAAAGCTGATAATCTTATGGGTAATATTCATCTGTCCCTCGGCAATGTAACGGATGCCCAAAAGTATTACTACAAGGCGCTGGATCGTGATGAAGAGAATGAAGAGTACGCCCTTAATCTGGCGGAGTCTTTTTATAAGATGAAGGATTATGAGAATGCATATAAAATTACCTCACAGCTCGTTAAACCGGGAGAGTTGGACAGAGCCAAGACAATGCACATTCGAGTAAAAGATCAACTTTTTGAAACTCTAAAGTGTGCAAAGTGTAAAAGGGAATGGAGTTTTCACAAAAAAGAGCAGGCGCCGCATATAAATATAAAAGAAGTTTTTAATAAACTGCCGCCAGAGGCACCGGCAGGATTGTGTCCGAAGTGTAACACTGTCTATTGTAAGAGTTGTGTTCCGGCGGATAAGAATGGGGACTGTTTTTGTCCGGAATGCGGAAGCAAACTTGCCTATGATTATCCGGGTTTAAACATAATAGCAGCGTCCCATTTAACTGAAACGGAAAATATAGTTCCTAAACGTAACATAATCGAAGATTTTCTATAAAACGGGAGTTACGAAATGAACATAGCAATTATTGGTGTTGGCGGAGTCGGCGGATATTTCGGGGGTAAAATCGCAGCGTTAAGGAATTTGCGCAGCGATTTAAATGTATATTTTATTGCGAGAAACAGACATCTTGCTCAGATAAATGAACATGGACTTCTGCTCGATACTGACGAAGGTGAGATAATAGTCAAACCAACTATGGCAACAGACGACATTTCTTCTATACCTGAACTCGATTTGTGTCTGATTTGCGTCAAGGGTTACGATCTCAACAACGTTCTCATTCAACTAAAACCAAAAATCAAAGATAAAACAATGATCCTACCGCTGTTAAACGGAGTTGATATCTACCAGAGGATAAGGTCGGTTATAAAGAATGGAACTGTTTTCCCTTCATGTGTTTACGTCGGGACTCACATAGAGACTCCCGGCAAAGTTACGCAGCGGGGCGGGAACAGTAAAATTCATTTTGGGAATGATCCGCATAATGCATATGTTGATCCGGCAATATTTGATCTATTTAAGGAATCCGGAATCTCCTATAACTGGACGGGAACTCCTTATGTTGAGATTTGGAGCAAATTCATATTTATTGCTGCGTTCGGACTTGTTACGGCTAATTATGATAAGACTCTTGGGGAAGTTATGGCTTCGGATGAGTTGAGCGGTTTAGTGAAGAGTATAATGGATGAAATTTATAATATTGCGTTAAAAACCGGAGTTGATCTTCCGCAGACAATAATTGCGGAGTCATACGCAAAGGGACATATTTTCCCTTATGAGCTAAAGACATCATTCCAGAGAGACTATGAGATAAAAGATAAACCGGATGAACGTGATCTCTTTGGCGGCACTATTCTCAGAATGGGAGTTCAGCTTGGAGTAAAGACGCCGGTGACTCAGACAATTTATCAATCCATAGAGAGAAATAAGATTTTAAAATAGCAAATCCAGATTACATCAAGCAAGCTGTCTCAAAAGTGATTTTAAATTCAATATGATACGTATGTATATGTTGCATTTAAACCTCAAAAGAAATTGCTTTAGTTACCTTTTGAGACAGCCAGATTTATTGATATGAAATTTTATTAAAGTCGTTATAGCAACATTCCTTCTGAATAAGAATGCTGTAGGAAAACCTTGTTTTTCGTGTCTCACCCCGTCCACATGATGAGGTTTCAACGCAACCACTTGAAGTTTTCCTACAGCTTAATTTATGTTTTATACAAATTATATCCATTCCACAGGCGGTAGGTCAGATAAACTACTTCATGAACTCAAGCTGGTTAAAATCCTCAAAGACACCCGGATTTTCCAGAGTTACTGTGTCCGGGTATAAAACCATCATAAGATTTAAGTTAGGCATTGCCTTTCTGTATTTACGTTTAAGGGCAACTTTTTCGTTAATGGCACCGCCGGAAGCATCGAGCATCGCGTCTTTATCATCTTCCGCATCCATCTCTTTTTCATCTGCAACAAGGGGATCTCTATATTTATCATAAAATTCAATGGCAACCGCATAATACTTACCGGCTTCTATCATATAATTAGTCTTCCGTGTCTGTCGATACTTCATATAAAGTGCAGATGCCAGATTGTTTGCAGACTTATAAAGCATCTCCACATAATACTTGTGATCGGCGATCTCCATGTCAAGAGGGTAGTTAGCCTGTCTCATCGTGTCAAAGTATTCATAAGTTTCCCGCAGTTGACTCTCCGCAAGATCATTTTTTCCAAGGTGGAATAGGATTGTTCCGCACATAAATTTAAGATTGTTGTTATCTTTATACATATCGAGTAATTTATTAATTTTCTCAAAACTCTTATAAAATTCACCCGCTTTATACTGGAGCCAGCCCACATTATAGTCGAGCGTATCATTCACAAACCCGCGCTCCTCGGCCTGAAGATATTTCTCAAGAGCTTCACCTCTATTACCTTTGTTTATGAATGCAAAATTACCGAGATTATAGTAAGGTTTTGCATTACTCGGATCGGCTTCTATCGATTTATTATACATATTTTCGGCTTTGATGTTTGCCCTCGACATCCTATCATAATTTTCACCGAGATCATTATATACTTTTGAGCTCAGTTTATTGATCCCTTTTTCTCTTCGGGCAACGCTAATTCCCTTCTCTTTTAACCGCTCTATCTTTTTAACGGCACTCTCAAGATATTTGCGTTCCTCATCATAGATGGTCAACAACTTATGATATCTCGCATATTGATAATCAAGTTCCGGATAAATAATCTTTCCTTTAAGAGACTCAGATGCCCTTGAAAGGATATTTTTCACCTCATTAACGCTTCCTTTATCCATTATGTAAGATGCTAATTCACAATACGCTTCGATATCAACATTTTCCTTTTTTAAATGAAGCTCCGCATATTTATATGCATCCATAATTTTCTTTGGATCATCCATTTTTATTCTTGTTTTAAGGATGCCGAAAATAGCCCCGCTATTTTTCATGTCTATATCAAGAACTTCAAGGAACTGCTCTTCAGCATTAATCAGTTTTTCTTTTTGCTCAAACGACCAATCGTAATAAGTTCTGCCGAGTCCGTTTCTTGCATCTATATCTTTGAGGTTAGTTTTTATGATATCACGATATCTCGCCGCAGAGACTTCATATCGTTTTATTTCTCTGTAAAAATCCGCAAATTCCAGATCAAGACTCCGATCCTCTCTCATCTCATCAGCAAGCTGATATTTTTTCTCGGCATCGTTGTATCGCTCATATTCACGATAAAGTCGCGCATAAGCAATTACCTCTTTGTAGCGCGGCTGAATGGAAAATGCCTTGGAGAAATATGGTTCAACGTTGTCAAAATCGAGTTTACGGATGTTATCTTTACCAGTTTTATAATACCCGCTGACTATAAACGAAGGTATAACAAAATTTATAACAAAAAACAGTATTCCAACAACAACAAAAGCAGCCGCTGCAATACGCGTGATAATCGGCAGTATATTTTTTTCAAAATTATAAACAAATGAATGCTGTTTTTTTTCAAAGTCTTGTCCGGTAAACTTCCTAAACTCCACTTTTTGTATCGAAGTGTCGCCTGTTATCCTTTCATATATCTTTGCAACTAGATGTTGATCTTCGCCCTTGATAAGTGCCTTTACAAGCGGCATGATTTCATCATCGGAGTACTTGCCGCTTACTATCGCCTGGGCGAGTTTGAGTTCTACCTCTTTGGGGAATGCAGATAAATGTAAAATAACCGCCCGTCGCTCGTCATCGGTGAGTATATCTTCTTCATCGCCGGTTTTAGATTCATCCGCTTCATCACCATTCTCCGCAACATCAGAGCCTCCAGCAGGTGCAGCTTCATCAAAATTACCGACAGACAGAGGTTCTTCTCCATGAAAGGTATCAAGTGTATCTGCAATATTTTCAGGCAGCTCCTCAAGATCCTCTTTAGGACTCTCA
>JBFZEO010000287.1:0-3301 GCA_041306845.1 Spirochaetota bacterium | reverse complement strand
GGTGCTGTGGGTGACCGGAGAGTGTAATCTCGGATGTAAGTATTGTTATGCTGTCCCGGGACTGATGCGGGGGGATATGAGTGCCAAAACAGCTATCAATGCGTTGGGGAAAACCGCTGATAATTTTATACTTCAGATTGCCGGCGGTGAGCCGCTAATTAATTTTGATCTTGTACCAATTATATATAATCAACTTTCTGCTGACGGTAAAAAGGCAGACATAAGACTTCAGACCAACGGCACACTGGTTAATGAGAGTATTGCCGGAGAGATAAAAAGATTGAATATCAAGGTCGGAGTGAGTCTTGACGGAGATTTTATGTTGAATGAGATGCAGCGCGGTAAGACCGGGCTGGCTGTTAGAGGTATAAATATTCTTGCCGCTGCCGGAGTAACAGTTAATCTTAATTGTGTTGTTACCTCCATGAATGCGGAACATCTCGATAAACTTGTTGATATGGCCTATTATCTCGGCAATGTCGGCGGTATAGGTATCGATATGCTGCGGATATCGGAACGATCTATGAATAATAATCTAAAACTTCCAACCGCCGAAAGTCTTAAGAAAGGGTTAAATAAAGCCTACCAAAGAGCGTCTTATCTTGAGAAAGTTACAGGTAGGAGGGTGGTATTAAGGGAAATTGAAGATGCCCGAACTATGCTTGCCGGTAGGCATGATCCGGCTTATTACTGTTATGCGTCTAAAGGGGATTCGATGGCTGTATTGCCCGATGGTGAAGTTTATCCTTGCGGATCGTTGTGCCATCTTGATGAGTTTTTTGTGGGGAATGTTAATTCCGGTGAGAAATTATCTATTCCCCCTCTGGAAAGAAATAAACCTAGCTACTGCAATGAGTGCGGATATAACAATATATGTATCGGAGAGTGCCCGTCGAGAGGTATTTTGAACTGTGATACAGATTTGCAAAATCAATGTCTTGTAAAAAAAACTGCTTTTGAGATAGTGGAGGGGGAAAATGCTGAAAATACAAAATCTTTATAAAAACTATGGCACAGTTAAAGCCGTTAACGGTATAAATTTGGAGATCGGTACCGGTGAATTCTTTGGATTGCTGGGACCGAATGGTGCAGGTAAAACGACAACGGTGAGGATGATATCTACTCTTACGCCGGTTACCTCCGGAACTATATTTATATCCGGTAAGAAAATGGACAGAAATCTTGCAGAGATAAAAAAAATAGTCGGTATTGTTCCGCAGCATAATAATCTGGAGTCAGAACTATCAGGAAGGGAGAATCTTATCCTTCACGGGAAGATTTATGGGATGAAAAAGCAGAAAATAGGTGAGAGGATTGATGAATTGCTTGATTTTATAGAGTTGGGAGAGCGTTCAGATAGCCCAGTTTTGCAATATTCCGGGGGAATGAAGCGCAAATTGATGATAGCAAGAGCTTTGATGCATGAACCAAAACTTATTCTCCTTGACGAGCCGACTGTTGGACTCGATGCCGCTGTACGGCGCAAGATGCTTGATTTGATAAAGAAATTAAAAGAAAAAGGGATAACTATTTTACTAACTACACATTATATCGAGGAGGCGGCAGCGTTGTGCGACAGGATAGGTATGATGGATCAGGGATCGCTTATAGAACTTGATACTCCGGATAATCTTATAAAGAAAGTCGGAGAAATTGCAGTTGACTCTTTTGAGAACGGGGAGACAAAAACAAGTTTTTTTGGATCAAAAGAGAGTGCTGTAACTTTTGCCGGTGAGATTGATGGTGAGGTGAAAATACGAGCAGCTAATCTCGAAGATGTATTTCTCAAGTTGAGTAACAGGAGGGTGGACGGATGATCTATGGATTCTTGGGTATTTTATGGCTGGAGTTTACACTCTTTAAGAAAAAAATTATAGCAACTACACTCGGTTCTCTTGTTTCTCCGGTTCTCTATCTTATTGCATTTGGTTGGGGTCTTGGGAATGGTATGGTTGTAGAGGGTAAGAATTATCTTTCATTTATCATACCGGGTATTGTAGCTTTGACTACGATGATGGTTAGTTTTAATAATACGGCAAATTCTATCAATATATCACGCCTATATAGTAAGACATTTGAGGAATTTATGGTTGCGCCTATCAGTATGTATGTTTATACGGCAGGAAAGATTGTAGCAGGTGCTTTATATGGCGTGTATTCCGGTCTGCTTATTGTTGTTCTTGTGATTATAACCGGTAATGGGGAGGCTGTCCTCTCTCCATTTTTTCTTTATATTATGATTTTAAACTGCCTTGTTTTTTCCGCCGGGGGATTTATTGTTGGATTATTGATAAAGTCACATGGCGATATGGCAAAATTTAGTAATTTTGTGATAACTCCGATGGCGTTCTTATGCGGAACATTCTTTTCTATTAATAAAATCCCTGAGGTTGTTAAGATAATTATACAGCTTCTTCCTCTTACGCATACGAGTCTTGCTCTCAGATCTGATGGTTCAGATATCTATCAGATGCTTGTTCATTCGGGAGTTTTACTGTTCTACTTCATTGTTTTTTTTGTAGCAGGGGCTATTTTTTGTAAAAAAACTGAATAATTTATTATACGAGGAGTAATTATGAATAATAAAAAAATATATCCATTCACCGCAATAGTTGGCCAGGAACAGATGAAATTAGCTCTGATACTTAATGTGGTAAATCCGGTACTTGGAGGTGTTTTGATAAAGGGCGAAAAGGGGACGGCTAAATCAACAGCTGTGCGGGCAATAGCAGATCTTTTGCCTGAAAGGATACATGTTGAAGGTTGTCCATATTCTTGTGATCCGGATAGTCTCTCCGATCTTTGTTCAGGATGCACAGATAAGGCAGTTAGAAATGAACTTGTGATCTCTAATCTCAAAAAAATGCGGGTTGTTGATCTTCCTGTTAGTGCGACTGAGGATCGTGTTGTAGGCTCACTCGATATTGAACATGCTATAAAGAATGGTGAGAAGCGGTTTGAACCCGGTATTCTTGCAGCTGCAAATAGAAATATTCTCTATGTAGATGAGATAAATCTTCTTGAGGATCACATAGTTGATGTGCTTCTTGATTCCGCGGCTATGGGGATAAACACTATCGAGAGGGAGGGAGTTTCCTATTCACACCCCGCAAAGTTTATTCTTATAGGAACAATGAATCCTGAAGAGGGAGATCTTCGCCCCCAGCTCCTTGATCGGTTTGGTATGGTGGTAGATGTTATTGTAGATAAAAACATAGACAGTAGAACAGAGGTTATAAAAAGAAGAATAGAATTTGAAAACAACTTTCCGGCAGTCCAGAAAAAATGGGAAAACTCCCAG
>JBFZEO010000280.1:0-6241 GCA_041306845.1 Spirochaetota bacterium | reverse complement strand
ATCCATCTGAGCAGCACCAGTGATCATGTTTTTTACATAATCGGCATGTCCCGGACAGTATACGTGTGCATAGTGTCTTGTAGTTGTTTCATACTCAACGTGTCTCGTGTTAATGGTGATACCTCGCGCTCTTTCTTCCGGAGCGTTGTCGATATCCTCATATTTCATTGCTTTACCAAACCCTTTTGTAGCACTATAAGTTGTTAAAGCTGCTGTAAGGGTGGTTTTACCATGGTCAACGTGACCTATGGTACCTACGTTTACGTGGGGCTTCGATCTAACATAAACATCTTTAGCCATTCTCTAAAATCCTCCTAAATTAAATTAAAAAGTATATTTTTTTTATTTATGACTTTTTTATAATCTCATCCGCTATGTTTTTAGGAACTTCCTCATACAAAGCAAACTGCATTGTATAACTTGCTCTACCCTGAGACATAGACCTCAACTCAGTTGAATAACCAAACATATTAGCCAAAGGAACTTTTCCCCTGATTATTTTTGTCTTATTCCTATCAGAAACCTCTTCTATCCTACCTCTTCTCGAATTTATATCCCCCATTACAGATCCAGCATAATCTTCAGGAGTTTCAACCTCAACATCCATAATAGGCTCGAGTATTGTAGGAGTAGCTTTTCTCATTCCCTCTTTGAATGCCTGTATAGCACAAATCTTAAACGCCATTTCAGAAGAATCGACATCATGGTACGATCCATCATAAAGAATAGCTTTAACATCAACTACAGGATATCCGGCAAGAACACCATTATTCATAGCTTCTTTAAAACCTTTTTCAATTGCAGGAAAATATTCTCTCGGTATTTTACCGCCGACAACATTATTCTCAAAAACGAAACCTTTTCCAAGCTCAGTAGGTTCAAATTTACAAACTACATGACCATACTGTCCCTTACCACCGGTCTGCTTAACATATTTATTGTTAATATCAGATTTACCTTTAATAGTCTCTCTATAAGCAACCTGAGGAGCACCTACTGTTGCTTCAACCTTAAATTCCCTCTTGATACGATCAACAATAATCTCAAGATGAAGCTCTCCCATACCAGATATAATTGTTTGTCCAGTCTCCTGATCAACCTTTACTCTGAATGTAGGATCCTCTTCAGCCATCTTCTGCAGAGCAACTCCAAGTTTGTCATTTTCAGCCTTAGTCTTAGGCTCTATAGCAACAGATATAACCGGCTCAGGGAAATTCATAGCTTCAAGTATTACCTGATTACCTTCATCACAAAGAGTATCACCAGTTGTAGTATCTTTCAAACCTACAGCTGCAGCGATATCCCCGGCATGAACTTCAGTTATTTCATCTCTTTTGTTAGCATGCATCTGAAGCAGACGACCGATTCTCTCTTTATTACCCTTTGTTGAGTTATAAACATAAGAACCATTAGTCAACACCCCGGAGTATACTCTAAAGAATGTCAATCTACCAACGAATGGGTCAGTCATTACCTTAAACGCAAGAGCACTGAATGGTTCAGAATCACTTGCTTTTCTCTCCATATCAGAATCATCTTTAGGATTAACACCCTTTATAGCAGGAACATCAACCGGAGATGGCAAATAATCAACAACAGCATTCAACAGATGCTGAACACCTTTATTCTTAAAAGAAGAACCACAAAGCATTGGGAAAAGTTTATTTAAAATACAACCTTTTCTCAGAGCTGCCTTTATCTCAGGAACAGAAACCTCTTCACCTGCGAGATATTTTTCCATAATGGAATCTTCCACTTCAGAAATTGCTTCAAGCATCTTATCTCTGTACTCCAACGCCTTATCTTTAAGATCATCTGGAACAGGAATTTCTTTATAATTTACAAGAATTTTTTCTTCTGAAAAGGTATAAGCCTTCATTTCAACAAGATCAACAAAACCCTTAAAGTTATCCTCAGCACCGATAGGAATCTGAATCGGCACAGAATTAGCATGTAATTTTTCCTTTGTCTGCGCCAGTACATTAAAGAAATCAGCACCAATTCGATCCATCTTATTAACATAAATCAATCTCGGAACTTCGTATCTATCGGCCTGTCTCCAAACCGTTTCAGACTGTGGCTGAACACCACCAACTGAACAGAATACACCTATAGCACCATCAAGAACTCTTAAAGAACGTTCTACCTCAACAGTAAAGTCAACGTGTCCCGGAGTATCGATAAGGTTAACCCTATTATCATTCCAAACACAAGTTGTTGCAGCAGAGGTAATAGTGATCCCCCTCTCCTTTTCCTGCTCCATCCAGTCCATAGTAGCTTCACCATCATGAACTTCACCTATCTTATGCGAAACACCAGTATAAAAAAGGATTCTTTCAGATGTTGTAGTTTTACCAGCATCTATATGAGCCATGATCCCCATGTTACGGGTATTTTCTAATGAAAATTTCCTTGCCATTTATTTCCTCACAATCTTATTTTTATTATTACCATCTAAAGTGAGAGAAAGCCTTGTTAGCTTCTGCCATCTTATGAGAATCCTCTTTCTTCTTATATGAAGTTCCGGTTTTATTATATCCATCGAGGAGTTCGTTAGCCAATTTCAGAGCCATAGTTCTTTCAGATCTCTTTCTTGAATTAATTATAACCCATCTGATCGCAATAGCCTTACCTCTCGCCTCATCAACTTCCATAGGAACCTGGTAAGTCGCTCCGCCGACCCTTCTTGATTTAACCTCAACAAGCGGTCTGATATTATCGATAGATTTGGTAAAAACCTCAACTGCAGGCTTACCAATCTTTGCTTCCATCTCACGCAATGCTGTATACATTATCTTTTGAGAAACAGATTTCTTACCCTGTATCATCATAACATTAATAAACTTAGAAATATCTGTACTATTATATCTAATATCTGGAAGTACAGTTCTTTTTGGAATAAACTTATCTCTTGACATTTACAACCTCTCCTTTATTAAGCCTTAGGCTTCTTGGCACCGTATTTAGATCTACTTCTTCTTCTACCCTCAACACCCAATGTATCAAGAGCTCCTCTTACAACGTGATATCTAACCCCTGGCAAATCCTTAACCCTACCACCTCTTATCAAAACAACAGAGTGTTCCTGAAGGTTGTGACCTACACCCGGTATATAGGAAGTTACTTCAAATCCTGAAGTTAATCTTACCCTACAAGCTTTTCTTAACGCTGAATTCGGTTTTTTTGGAGTAAGTGTCATTACCCTGGTACAAACACCTCTTCTCTGCGGGCAGCATTTCAATGCTGGCGATTTAGTTTTAGAAGTGACTTTCTTTCTCCCCTGTCTAATCAACTGATTAATTGTTGGCATTTTTATCTATCTCCCATTAATGCATAGTTTCCATTATTTTAAGTATCACTTATATATCAAATTTAAATATCAGTGTCAACTTAATTTATTTTTTTAAAAGCATAAAGTTTTCCAGTTTTAACAGGAAAACTTTATATTATCCGGTATTTAACAATTGAAATTACATCCCTGAAATCAAATCCTTATCAGTAATTGCATTTATCCCAACCGGATTATTGTTTTTTTCTTCCATAATTCTCGATATGGAAACATCAAGATCTTCCATATTTTCATCATAGAGTTTTATTCTCTTATACTGTTTCATTCCGGTACCAGCCGGTATGAGGTGACCAATTACAACATTTTCCTTAAGACCGGACAATGTATCTGTAACACCACGAATACATCCATTCGTCAACACTTTTGTTGTCTCCTGGAATGAGGCCGAACTTATCCACGACTCAATGGCCAGCGAAGCTTTTGTTATACCAAGCAGAACAGGTTTACCGATAGCCGGACGACCACCCTCTTTTACAATTTTTCTATTTTGCTCAAAGAAAACAGACTTATCGATATTTTGTCCAGCTATAAAATGAGTATCACCGATATCAATTATCTCAACCTTCTTCATCATCTGTCTGATGATAACTCCGATATGCTTATCGTTGATCTTAACACCCTGCAACCTGTAAACGCCCTGAATCTCATCCATGATAAAAGTCTGCAACTCATTCTCACCAAGAATATTTAAGATATCATGAGGATTTACATTCCCCTCAGAAAGCTGATCACCAGCCTTAACAAGGTCTCCATCTCTTATAAGTAGATACGAACCTGACGGAACAACATGTTTATGCTCAGTACCGAATTCATCCACAACATAAACTATATCATTACCTTTGGTTTTCTGACCAAATTTAACAACCCCGGTAACTTTTGACAACACAGTCTGATCTTTAGGTTTTCTTGCTTCAAAAAGCTCCTGAACCCTTGGAAGACCCCCTGTAATATCTCCAACCTTCTGAGATTTCTTTATTATCTTTGCTATAATATCCCCGGCTTTAATCTCTTCACCATCTTTAACGTTAAGATAAGCTCCACCCGGCAAAAGATAACTTCCCACAACCTTACCATTTTTATCAAGAACTTCCATCTTAGGCTGCAAGCTGTCAAACGCAGAGTCCGTAACTTTATGTTTTTTTGTACCGGTAGTCTCGTCGATCTCTTCTTTAATAGTAATCCCAACTTTAAGATCCATAAACTTAACCTTACCGGCCTGCTCAGATATAACTGGCTGAACAAACGGGTCAAACTGAACAGCAACTTCTTTAGATTCAACCGTATCACCAATCTTTTTATAAAGAATAGAACCCGGCTGAATTTCTATTTCCTGCTCATTTGAAACAACATAAAGCATTTTACCGATTATTCTGGCAACTCCAACTTCCTGTGAATTCACAACCTGCCCTTTCGCATCTGTAAACAACGGTTTTCCAAGGAAGACTTTTTCATTATCAGCCACCACATTCTTAGCACCGGTTATATCAAAATCATGATTTACCCTTCTAACTGTCAAGTAACCCTTTCGAGCAAAGAGAGTATCCTCTCCCATCTCAATAGTTGATCCCTGAAATTTCTCAATGAGAACTTTATAGTTGAATTTTATCGTGTTTTCCTGAGCAGAACCAGTTGCAGCTCCACCAATGTGGAACGTTCTCATCGTCAGCTGGGTACCGGGTTGTCCTATCGACTGAGCGGCAATTATACCAACAGCCTCTCCGATATCTACCGTTCTATTTGTAGCAAGGTTTCTGCCATAACATTTAACACATACTCCACGCTTCGACTCACAAGTTAATACGGTTCTTATCTTTACAGACTCTATAACCTGTTTATCAATCTGATCCGCGATCTCTTCTGTGATAAGTTCATTCGCTTTTATTATAGGATTTCCGGATACAGGATCAATTACATCCTCGGCGGTATATCTTCCTATAATTCGCTCTCTTAACTCTTCAATAACCTCATCACCATTCTTAACAGCAGAATGGTAAATACCGTTTATCGTATTACAATCAACCTCAGACACAACAACATCCTGAGCAATATCAACAAGTCTTCTTGTTAAATATCCGGCATCGGCAGTCTTGAGCGCCGTATCGGCAAGCCCCTTTCTCGCTCCGTTAGTTGATATAAAGAATTCAATCACCGACAAACCTTCAAAGAAGTTTGACTTAATCGGGAGCTCGATAATATCCCCGCCCGGTTTAGCCATAAGACCACGCATACCGGCAAGCTGTCTTATCTGAGTCGTAGACCCTCGCGCTCCGGAATCCGCCATCATAAATACTGGATTAAATCCGTTTCTATCTTTTTTAAGGGTTTCCATCAGAACATCGGCAACTTCTTTACTTGCTCTTGTCCAGATATCCTGAATTTTATTGTATCTCTCCTCTTGAGAGATTATACCATTTCGGTAATCTTCATAAATCTCATCAGCTTTTTTCTGCGATCTGTCAATTATCTCTTTCTTTTCTAATGGAACAATTATATCTTCCATCCCGATAGTTGCACCAAACTTCATAGCATATTTGAATCCGACATCTTTTATCGCATCAAGCATTCTTACTGTTATAGCAGCACCTTTCTCTTTGTATGTTTTGGCAATAAGTTTATTTACAGCCTTATCATTCAACGGAGCATTAACATATTCAATTCCCTCAGGAAGATTATCATTAAATATTATCCTTCCTGCACTTGTTTCAACATACTCGCCATCGAGTTTAACTTTTATCTTAGCCTGCATGTGAATGGAACCGGCGGTAACAGCTTGATAAACCTCGTTAACATCTTTAAAGAATTTATTTTCGCCCTTTACACCTGGTTTGATTCTGGTCAAATAGTTTATACCGAGGATCATATCCTGAGACGGACCTACTATTGGATTACCGG
>JBFZEO010000278.1:0-4218 GCA_041306845.1 Spirochaetota bacterium | reverse complement strand
CCTGTCAACCCCGGTTTAACCCAGTGCCTAACCATGTATTTATCATATTTTTTATAGAATTCCTCAGTGTGCGATATCATATGGGGTCTCGGGCCTACGATCGACATGTCACCATACAAAATATTAAAAAGCTGCGGGAGTTCATCTATGTTTGTCCTTCGCAAAAAGTCGCCGAACGGCGTCTTGCGGGGATCATCGGCACTCGCCTGAACGGAGTCCGCCTCAGCGTTAACCTTCATCGTCCTGAACTTATAAATATAAAATTCCTTCTGTCTGTATCCGGTTCTCTTCTGTTTAAAAAAAATCGGTCCCTTTGATGTAAGTTTAATAAGAGGCATTATTATAACAAAAAGGGGCGTTAACATTATAAGACCGGCAATAGACAATGAAATATCAAAAAGCCTCTTAATCATCCTGTTAAACATATTTTCCAGCGGAACGTTGCGGATGCCGATAAGAGGATATCCGTTTATAACTCTGATCGAAGGGTTGCCGGATGTAAGTTTATAATAATCCGGTATCAGTTCGGCCTTTATGCCGTATTTTTCGCAAAGATTTGTTATCCTGATTATGTTATCCTCGGCGGTAGACGGCAATGTGATAACAACATTATCGATTGTCCCCTTCCGCAGAAGTTCCTCAATAACTCCGGTTCCGCCGATAAGTTTCTTTTTTACAGAGTCCGGGAACTCCTTCTTATCAAACTTGTCATCGAGAAATCCTATTGTATTTATGCCGTAACCGCCGTTGTTTTCAAGTAGAGAATAGAATTTTTGCCCGAGTTCACCGGCACCTATTATTAAAAAATTCTTAAGATTGTGCCCGTTGTGCCTGAGAATGCTCAATACAACTTTAACAGTTATTCTTTCACCTATAAAAAAGATAGAGGTAATGATTATATAATATCTCACGAGATCGAGGCTGAAGTGAAAAATTCTCAAAATAGAAAACAGATAAAATGTCGTCATAATTAGCAATTCAAAAAGAACAATACTGAAAACTATAGATGATAGCGACTCAAGTCTGTATTTGTGGGAATACTCAACTTTCTGCAGAGAAAAAAACAAGAACACAACTATGATGATGCAGGAGAATATCTCCCGTTTGGTAAAGAATGTGAAATGCGTTCCGAACTCAATATATTTTGAAAGAAAATATGCACCTACAAGGAAAAGAAAATCGAACATCACAAAAAAAGTTACCATTAAATTGCTGTTTCTTTTAATCATACTGCTAAACAATTATGCCTCCGCCTCTTACGATATCATTATCATAAAAAACCGCAAATTGTCCAGATGTAATTGACTTTTGAGGCGATTCAAATTTTACAACTGCCTCTGACAGAGAGGTAAAATTAACTAAAGCTGCCTGTTCCTCATGCCTGTATCTTATCCTTACGTTAAGACTTAACGGACTGCTGTTTTTGCACGAAGTGTTTATCCAGTTGATATCTTTCACGACACATTCCGAGAGATAGAGAGACTCCTCGGTGCCGACAGTAACTATGTTGTTGACTGGATCGATGTTTGTAACATAAAGCGGCTGTGGATATGAGACTCCGAGTCCCTTCCGCTGCCCTATCGTGTAGTGCCAGTAGCCGGGGTGTGTGCCGAGTTTCCTGCCGTCAGTGAGAATGATATCCCCGGCAAGTTCATCCTTATGAACCACGTCGAGATAACCGCCCTGCAGGAAATCCTGACTCTCCTTGTTCATCTCTATCGGGAGTCCGGCCTTCACAGCATAATCCCAGATCTCCTGTTTGGATGCTGAGTGTCCCAGCGGAAATATAATTTCGGAAAGCTGCTTTTGAGTAAGCATCGACAAAAAGTAGGACTGATCCTTCAATCTGAAATCTGCTTTTCTTAGAACAAACTCCCCATTTTCATCAGTATCAATGTTGGCATAATGACCGGTTGCTACTTTATCAAAAACAATCCCGGACTCCCTTGCCCTCTCTATAAACGCTCCAAATTTAACAAAACGGTTGCAGTAAACGCAAGGATTTGGAGTGAGTCCGGCGAGATATGTATCTTTGAGGTAATTTAAAACTTTATCTGTAAAAGGTTCGGCAACATCTATCTCATAAAACGGAATGCCGATATGTTCAGCGACAGCAGCGGCTCTGGCCGATGTTGTCTGATCGGCACAAGCGAGCCCGGTTGATCTCAATGCCGAATAGGCAGAATTATCCATTCTCATAGTAATCCCGATAACTTCATGTCCCTGATTTTTCAGCATAAGTGCGCAGACGGATGAATCAACACCGCCGCTCATTGCAACAGCAATTCTCATTATATAAAAACTCCGAATCAAAAAGCGGTAATGGTGGTATTGACAGTTTAGAAGTGTTATAGCGGGTGATCAGAATCGAACTGACGTATTCAGCTTGGAAGGCTGATGTTCTACCATTGAACTACACCCGCAGGTTGTTAGTCTTATAACAAATAATTATCCGACTGTCAATATCTTTTTCCATAAAATTATTGACGTAAGAGTTAAAAGATAATATCCTTTGTCAAAGACTAAACGCAGGGAAATAATATTATGATGAAATTTTTTATTCTTATTTTTGTGATTATCTCACAGATAAATATTTACGGGGAGAGTATCCCATTCACACGAGATGTGCTCCTCATAGTGTACGGCGACAACTCCGACGATCTTGCCGGCAGTGTGGAGAATGGGATGAAAAGCGATAAAATGCTCACTCTCTCCCTCGCATCGCCGCATGACAGACTCATGAACCAGTTCAAGCCAGCCGATATCGCAAACGATAAAAACATCCTTAAGAGATACGGATTCATAACAAAAAAAGATGCCGTCATAACCGCTGCTATAACACTCAAAGAGGGCAACTTAACATCAAAGATAACCGGACTCGATCTTGCCGGCAGCGGGAATCTGTTTGAGTTCAATTTAAATGCAGATGAAAAAGATAAATCCGTTAAAAAACTCATTGCGAAAACTTCGGAGCAGATAATAACCATTCTCAATGAACTAAAAAAAGTACCAGAAACAAATCTTGCCTCATATAGAGCCGGCCTCGATAAACGCGGCAAACTGATAATAACAGCCTCAAAGATACGCAACCTGAAAGGACAACTCCTCTTTGCTGTTTTTGATAACAAGGCAAGTTTCCCCGATAAAGACAAAGAGGCTGTTTTATCGGACGCATTCCCGATAGACGAAGCCGGGCAATATCTGATAAGCGACGTCCCATTTGGCGAATACGCACTGATTGTCTGCCACGATGAGAACGGGAACTACAAATTCGACTTTGCAACCGAGGGGTTCGGCATCTCAAACAACAAACCCAACGCCGTCGGTGCACCTGTCTATAAGGACGCTCTTTTCACCGTAAATCTACCGGAAACTACATTAAAAATAGATTTTATTTACTGATATTAATAACTTTGTGAGATGGCGCTATTTACAAAAAAAATTAGTTCAAGTATAATGACTTTTTCTTACAAGACATGGTAAATAAAACTTTTAAATAGAACTTCTAAAAAGAACTTTTCGGATGGGGATAAAATGAACTTTAACGATAAAATATTTGTGGCAGGTCATAACGGACTGGTCGGCTCTGCTATTGTCAGAATGCTTAAAGCTGCCGGTTACACCAACATAGTTACACGCAGCAGAGATGAGCTTGATCTGATCGATTTTAATTCTGTCGAGTCTTTTTTCAAATCTCAAAAACCCGATTACATATTCCTCGCTGCCGCGAAAGTCGGAGGAATTCTCGCTAACAGTCAGTTCAAAGCTGATTTTATCTATCAGAACCTCCAGATACAAAACAACGTGATCCACAACGCATATAAACATAACGCAAAAAAACTACTATTCCTGGGAAGCTCATGCATTTACCCTAAAATGGCGCTGCAGCCGATCAAAGAGGAGTATCTCCTCTCAGGATATCTCGAAGAGACAAACGATGCCTACGCAATCGCAAAGATAGCGGGACTCATGATGTGCAGCTCCTACAACCAGCAGTATGGTACGGACTTTATAAGCGCCATGCCGACAAATCTCTACGGCTACAACGACAACTTTGACCTGAACAGTTCCCATGTTATCCCGGCTCTCATGCGCAAGTTTGACGACGCTGTCAGGAATGGAGATAAAACGGTAACAGTTTGGGGTTCCGGTAAACCTATGAGGGAATTCCTCTTCGTAGACGATCTGGCAAACGGACTTCTATATCTTATGAACCAC
>JBFZEO010000274.1:0-3504 GCA_041306845.1 Spirochaetota bacterium | reverse complement strand
TTCAACGATGTCGAATATATACCATAGGATTATCCGTATGTCAACGATTTTTTTAAATATTTTTTAACAAAAAAAAGATCGGAAAATACCACTAATTATTTTTTTATATTATATTAGTTAAGAGTACATTCTAAATATAACGAATATTTTTTATGACGTTTTATCCTCAAGTCCTATTGACTTTTTAGAGCTTATTATGTATCTATTTACTGTGGCGGGGGTGCTAAAATTAATCTGCTTATCGCCGGTGACGAAGGTCACTGCAATTTTTATCGGGACAAACTATCAGCAAACGGATATCACACAATCACTTATTCTGAAATACCGGAAGGCGATGAAAGGAAAGTTCAGGCTGATTTTTGCATAGTGTTCAATGGCGGTGATATCTACATCGCAGAGGACACCATATCAGAGATAAGGAAAAGATTTCCTATGGTAAATATTCTGCCAGTGTTTGCAGCGGACTCCCATAAGATCCTTGATAAGATGTTCAAACTCGATATAAAAAAGATATGTTTCGACTTTAACCCGGAGCGTGTCATAGCCGAACTGAAGGAGTTCACCGAAAAAGTTATAAACGCTAAAGACACGAAAGAGGAAAGATACATAATCAATTTTTATGAAACTCAGAAGCTCTTTCTCATAGATATATCCGGTACATTAAAAAAAGAAAATCTCATGCCGCTAAAACTAATGTTTAAAAACTATCTCGGCGATAAGATAAAACAACTCCGCGGAGTCCTCTACATATTTAACAACACAGATGACAAATCAATCAACTTCCAGAATACATGGGCACTTTTCCGATTCTGGGAAGAGATCGGGATGGATTACAGCAAAGTATACTATCTTGCTATAAACGACCGCATAAAATACGAGATGCACAAGTACATAGAGCCCATAGGGGTGGGTCACATGACTGATCTACTTGATGTAGTCAGAAAAACATTCCCCGAGTACAGCACTGTCACAGATGAACAAAAGCTCTTCGACATAGCATCATCACTCCTGCAACAGCACTCGTAAGATAAAATCGATTAAGCAAGGATGTCGATAACACTCCCGATATCAACATTCGCTATAATGTGAACATCCTCCTGAACAGCTGTCTGCGTATACTCCTGCCTTTTAACAGCACTATCCCCATGCAGATAATTATAAACAGAAGAGTAGTCACTAAGAATGGAACCTATCTGATAATCCATGATTACCTCCATTCCCCCCAAAAATCAATCTATAAAGACTCATACAAAAAACTATCTCTAAAAGCGGTATTTTTGCACAAAGCTCTATATAGTGAATTTAATCCCAAAATGATAAAAAAACAAATTTATTTGAGAGTACCGCAGACAAGCTGATAAACCTTGTCTGTCCTTGCCGCTATCTGACCGGAATGGGTAACGAGAACGAGAGATGTTCCATATTTTCTTACCATATCGAAAAGCAGATCTATAACTTTGTCCGCATTATTGTTATCAAGATTGCCTGTCGGTTCGTCGGCAAGGATAACTCCGGGTTTATTTATAAGCGATCTCGCTATGGCTACCCGCTGCCTCTCCCCGCCCGACATCTCATCAGGATAATGTTTTATCCTGTGCGACAAGCCGACATCCGATAACAGCTGCAAAGCATCTTTTTCTACAGTTTGCATCTCAAACTTTTTAATCAGAGCCGGCACCATCACATTCTCAAGAGCGGTAAACTCCGGCAGAAGATAGTGGGACTGAAACACAAATCCTATAACAGAATTGCGGATCTCCGAAAGTGAACTCTCATTCATTAACGTTATCTCATTACCGTTAACAAAAACCTTTCCCGATGTAACATTATCCAGACCGCTCATAAGATGGAGAAGGGTCGACTTGCCGGAACCGCTCTCGCCCACGATAGAGACGGACTCCCCCTTACCTACCGACAAACTGATGTCTTTCAGTATTTCCAGTTTTTCACCGGTGGAATAAAAATTTTTTGAAATACTTACGGCTTGCAGAATGTTACTCATTTTTAAGTACCTCACACGGTTTAATTAACGCACCTTTAACAGCCGGCACGACAGATGCGGCTATAGAAAACATGAATGTAAAAATCGACAAAAATAAAATATCTTTAATTGAGATACCGGTATAAAGTTTATCAAGATAAAAATCGCTCGAGAAAAACTCTATATAATCCATATCCGCGCCATCAATGAAGAGTGCCGCTATCATATTAATGACAAAAACAAAAACATTTATCACGCCGGATAAAATTTTCAGGACAATCTCAAGATTGTACATAACAAGGAGTCCGGCTCCGATCCCGATGATTATCCCGATCAGACCGAGATAAACCCCTTTAAGCAAAAACACCATACCGATCCTGAACGGCGTCACACCGCACGACTTTAAAACACCGACATCGATCTTCTTTTCGTGTACTGTTATCAGCACAGCGTTGAGAATGTTGAGAAGTGCGGCAATCAGCACGAGCATAACTATCAGAACAATAATATTTCTTTGAAACTTTAGAGCCGTATACTCATTATAATTAAGCTCCTCCCACCCTCTCAGGATAACCGGAACAAGCTGCTCATATTTATTGATAAAATTACGGGTCTTATAATAGTCATCAAGTTTAACATAAACAGTGTAGTCTCCATCTGTTCCGGGAACATCTCCTATATATGCGATCTGTTCGTCAAGTTCGGCAAATCCGGTTGTAAATATCCCGCAAACCCGATAACCATTCACCTCAAACTTATCGCTGCCGGACTTGCCTGCCGATATCAGCATAAGTTCTCCATTCACACTGAGCTTTAACTTGCGGGCAGTCCGCTCCGATATGAGAATGGAACCTGCCGTGAGATCTTTAGTTCCCGACAACAAACGGATAACCCGGCTTAGACCGGCATCTTTAGAAAAAATATCATTCTCAACGAACCTCAACATCGACAGTCCGGTACTGTTCTTTGCATTTGATAAAACTCCGTTAGTCTCGCGATAAAACCCAGCATATCTCACTCCGTCCCCTTTTGACAAAACAGAGACTGACCTCACAGCCGTATCGTAGCTCACCGGATAACCGCTCTGAATATGAAAAGTCCTTATCTCATGGGCAAGTTTCATAACTCCGTCAATGTACCCGTTCATGATGCCGACAGCCGACAGATAAAATATAACTGCCAGAGATATCGATAACACAACAAGAACCGATGAAGATTTGAGATCTCTGTTTTTACGCGGATTAACTACAAATTTAAGGGCAAGATAGTTTTCAAACCTCATCTTTTATCCTCGCCGAGGATCTCGTTCGGTTTGATCCTTGCCTTGTTGAGAATGGGAATTACTGCCGCCAGAACGGCAATCGTAAATATAATGATAAACATCCCTATAAGTTCTGGCAGATTGAGTTTAACAAGAAATCCTGTCTGGTAATAAATGGAACTGTCATAAAGTTTTATAGGTCTATAGTAGATGTCAGGTACAGCTACCATCAGGAGAAGATTTATAACATTCTCAATGACAC
>JBFZEO010000272.1:0-3263 GCA_041306845.1 Spirochaetota bacterium | reverse complement strand
TTGTCGGGAAAAATTATTATCCTATTTATACGCTGTTTTATAGTATTCCGGGAATATCTGCCGGCGGGGAACAGGCTGGGGCGCTCATTTTTTGCAATTCATTTTATTATTATCAAGATTTTATTATCAAGGATTATTCTTTTGATGAGTTTGGCAAGATCTCCGATGTTGAGGTCGGATATGATTTTGAAGGGTGTGCTTTTGAAAATAGTGTAAACTACTATCTTAGAAGCAATCTAATGTTTGGTCTGACTACCCGATTCATATCTTATTATGGCGGATTTATGGATTCTTTTATTGAAAGTTTTCATGGACTTTTCGGATTTCCAAACGCCGGAAGAGAGTATAGTTCAAGAGATCAATTGATCGTTGATATCGAGACTCAAAACGGGATAACTCTCAAGATGACGAAACAATCCATTTGTATTGGAGATACAGATCTTTTTGTAAAGTATAATTTTTTTCATAATAGATTTGGTGATTTATCGCTATTTGGTGCGTTGAAAATTCCTACCGGTTCGCTTTCTGCGTTGTCCGGTTCCGGTTATCCAGATGTCGCCGGAGCAATTCTGGCATCTTTGTATCCGCTAAAGTATTTTAGTTTTCATCTTCAGCCGGGAGCTGTTATTCCTATAAACAGTTTCGGATTCTCTGACTTTACCCCATATCCGATGTTTCAATGTATCGCAGCACTTGAAATAAGTCCCCATAAATATTTTTCACTTATCGCTCAGTTTAACATCAAAACTTCACCGTTAGCAGGAAACTTTAATATTACTAACAATATCGGGATGAACTCCGACTTTTTAAGTTATCCGCAGACTAATTTACTCGTCGGTTTTGTTGTGAATGTTAAAAATGTCCGTTTTCAGTTGTATTTTGAAGAGGATACATTCACTAACGCCGGCAACGACTGGACTTTTAATTTGAGTTTGTCATACAAAATTCATACCGGTACTTTTGCTTTTTAGAATAAAACAGGTTTTGTAAATTGTAATTTTTTTGTGTGAGAACGGCAATTTAAATTAAACAAAACAAAATTATTAATTTATTTTAATAAATGTATTGATTTATGTTATTTGATTAACATTTCTGTAAAAAATAAGTGATATTTGTTGTTAGTGCTTGTAATGTGGCTTTTTTGATAGTACATTGTCCTAAATCTTCTCTTTCTCCTTCCAAATTATTTAAATAGACACTTTGTACGTTTGTTACAGGGTGTCTATTTTTTTTAATCTTCAAACCCTTTGTCATGTTAAAATAAAAAATAATATTGATTTTTTTTTATATATCATATATAAAAGTATATCATATTTTTTTCATGTTCCTATGTTGTGATTTTTGGAACATTAGATTTAATATTATTACATTAAAGGGAAATTATAATGTTTGAAAAGTGGTATCTTGAAGAATTAATGAATAAAAATATTAGAGAGATCTGGCCCTTAACAGATAACTATCTGGTAAGTCTTATGATTGATATTTTAAATAGAAATGGGATAGACAAACTTTTAGATAAAAATACGTCGATAACTGATATAATAAATAAATTCGGTTTTTGTGATAAGGCTTATAATTCTTTAAGATGGATTCTCGAAAGATTGAAATTTTCAGAATATGTTGAAAGTACGGAGCTCAATGATAATGTTCTTTATAAATTCACCGGAAAAAAAATAGATTTTGACGCTGAATCCATTTATAGAAACTCAGTTGAAAAAGAGCCGGATTGTAAATCGGCATTTGACATTCTTAAATTAATGGCATCAAATTATGATGAATTTCTTAGGGGAACAAAGACCGGAGTTGAGATTGTTTTCAGTCCGGAAAATATCCATATAATGAACGAATACTACGATCGAAGTCTTTTTTATAATGCCAACAACACTATGGGCGCAAAAGTTCTTAACCACGAAATCGACATAAGAAATAATCCATACATTCTTGAGCTTGGCGGTGGAATGGGTGGCGGTACAAAAAGATTTCTTACAATGCGTAAGGATGAAAAAAAACCTATAAACTGTTTTAAATATCATTTTACCGACGTTGCAAACAAAATGATTAGAAATATTAAAAAAACACTTGAAGTAATGACAGATGATGTATCTGTATTTGAATTCGGTAAATTTGACTTTAATAAATCAATTGAAGAGGTCGGGGCAGTACCGAACACCTACGATATAATATGGGCAGTTAATGCTATACATGTTGCTTATGACCTTGAATACACATTAAAAGAAATTTATAAGATACTTAAACCGGGTGGGGTTTTATTAATTGCCGAGACTGTGCGACCTACTAAAGGGCCGATGATCCAGCAGGAGTTTGTTATAAACACCCTCGATGATTATTGGAATGTAAAACTTGACGCTGACTATAGGCCGAATTATGGTTTCATAACGTGGGATAAATGGGTCAAGGCACTAGAAAAGGCCGGATATGACATAATTGAAACAGTACCGGATATGAGAACAGTTGAAAAGGAACATGATAATTGTTATACGACTGTAATTAAAGGTATAAAAAAATAATTCAACAGCCGCCATATTGCGGTAACAATAATTCTTTCAAGGAGACAAAATGAGAAGGGTTGTCATTACAGGATTAGGAATTTTAAGCCCTATTGGTAATAATAAAGAAGAAATTAAAGACGCTTTCTACAATAAAGATTCCGGAGTGGTTTTTATTGAGGAATGGCAGAAAATAAAAGGATTGAGATCTTTTGTCGGCGGTACGATAAAAAACCTCGATGACAAAATTTTAGACCGAAAAATCAGACGTTCGATGGGGAAATTATCGGTTTTTAACACAATAGCTGCTAAAAATGCAATAGAGGACTCTGGTATATCTGAGGAAATTCTGCATTCCGGGAGATGCGGGTGTGCAGCTGCGTCAACGATTGGTTCGCCTCAAGCCTTTGAGGATTTCTTTTACGAATTGATAGTAAATAAATCGATTGAACAGATTCCGTCAATGACATTCTTAAAATTAATGAATCATACAACTGTTGCGAATATAGCTGTTTCTTTTGGTATAACGGGAAGAGTTTTTTCTCCATCAAGCGCATGTACATCAAGTTCCCAGTCTATAGGTATGTCATATGAGACGATTAAGAATGGACTTCAAGATGTTATGATAGCCGGTGGCGGAGAAGAACTTCACCATACAACAGTGGGTGTATTTGATATAATGGACGTTGCTTGCAAAACTCATAATGATAATCCTAAAGCTGCCTCTTCCCCATTTGATAAAGACAGGGGGGGGAT